>DAITQE010000150.1:0-7415 GCA_036833235.1 Opitutus sp. | reverse complement strand
CGACCACGGTTGTCGCGGCAATTAGCAACAGAGCAACGCGAGGGACGAAGTGGAGAAAGGTAGTGAACGTCATGAGTTAAGAAATAAAACCCCGGGAATTCGGCCCAAGCGCGACCGCGTCGAACGCCAGGGGTTCCGCCCTTTAGTTTAAGCGTTTCCCTTATGAATCGTTGGGGCCATAACGATAGCCAATCCACTTGTACGCAAGAACCTGCGAAACATCTTTCAAGCGTCGTCGTTCAACGGCGGCATCGATCAGATTGATGTCACATCAAACCATAAACCCAGGAAATAAATGCACATGCGCATCCGTTCAATCATCGCGCCAATGCTAGGATTGGCGCTGACGGGCACGGTGGCTAACGCTCAACTTCTGTTGAGCGGAAACACCACCGGCTCGTTTGTTGATCTGTCGGAGGCTCATACTACGGTTGTTAACGCGCCAGACGGAAGCTCAGCGAGCTTCATGACCGGCGTCCCCGCTTCGGGATCGACTCAGTCAAAAATCTTGTTCTCGAATGCGACGTTTACCGACGTCGGATCCGGCGATGCGATTCAGGCAGGTCTCTTCTCGATCACCAATGGAATAACCTTCATTGGCACGGGAGCGCCCACGGCGCAGTTCAACCTCGGTTTGACCCTCACCTCACCGATATCCCAGGAGATCGCTCTTTCGACGATCACCTTCCATATCGACAACACAGTAAACACGGGGGACAACTTGATCCCCGACCAGTTCAGCGTGACGTTTGATCAGCCCGCACCGCTGATGGTCGACAATATGTTGGTGCAGTTCCACGTGAACTTCGAACCGACGGAATTCCAAGTTGCGGAGAATGCGACTGTTCAGCGTGGCGACGTGACCGTAACGTTCTCGCCGGTGCCTGAGCCATCGACATACGCACTGTGGGGCTCGGCTCTGTTGCTTGGTTTTGTGGCCTACCGTCGCACCCGCGGCGGCCGGTCGTTGCCAAGCTTCTCAGCTGCAGCGTAGGTCTTGTTCCCTCGAATCCCAGACGCGACCGCCTCTACCCAAGGCGGTCGGTCTGGGATTTTTTATCCAGCGATTCTGAATTTGCCGCGCCCAATGCGGATGCGGTCAACGTGCGGGACAATCCGCACCACTCGCTGTCCATCCGTCTGCCGATGCAAAAAGTCCCGATTTCCGTTCTCGTTCCCATCCGCAACGAAGAGTCCAATCTCCCCCGCTGTCTCGAATCGATCTCCTGGGCGGATGAGATATTCGTGGTTGATTCCCAAAGCACTGACGATTCGGCGGCGATCGCCCGGCGCTACGGCGCAACCGTCGTGCAGTTCGATTTCAACGGCATCTGGCCGAAGAAGAAAAACTGGGCGCTGGAGAATCTCCCTTTCCGTCACGAGTGGGTTCTGATTCTCGACGCCGACGAAGTCATGCCGCCGGATTCCGCCGGCGAAATCGCGGCCGTCGTCGCGGAAGACGGACGCGGACACGCCGGTTTTTGGATCAACCGGCGCTTTATGTTCATGGGCCGCTGGCTGCGTCACGCGTATTATCCGAACTGGAATCTGCGCGTGTTCAAACACCGCCTCGGCCGCTACGAACGGCTCGTTCAGGGAGCCACGCACAGCGGCGACAACGAAGTTCACGAGCACATCATCGTCAACGGCACGACCGGCCGCTTGCGTTGCGAAATGGACCACTACGCCTTCGCGTCGATCGACGTATTCGTGGAAAAACACAACCGCTACTCCAACTGGGAAGCTCGGCTCGAACTCGAGGAGGGCCTGGACCGAACGCGTTCATCCGCACCGCAGTCGAACCCGGTAAGACTTCGGCGAACGCTCAAACGGATCGTGCGGCGGATGCCGTTTCGTCCGCTGCTGCGCTTTATGTACGTGTATATTTTCCAAGCCGGCTTTCTCGACGGACGCGCCGGTTACATCTTTGCGCGCTTGCACGCCGTGTACGAATTCCTCGCGATCGCAAAGGCAGAAGAATTGCGCGCCCAGCGCAAGAGCTCGTCTACGCCCACGAACCATTCAGCGGATCAAGTAACCGCGACACTATCCGGACGATAACGGACGCGAGTCCGAGCATTTAATTGTAGGTTGCGGGCTCGCCGCGCAACGGGTCTGCCGGGTCCGATGGTCCGCGATGCGGACGTTGCGCGGCGAGCGCGCAACCTACACAAACACCAGAGCACGGGCGGCTCACACCTCTGCGGTCCGCTCCACCGTTTTGATCGTCAATCGTTCTCGTTCCCACGTGATGCCGCTTCGGATCGGTCGCGCCGGAACGCCGGCCACAATGGTATTCGGAGGGACGTCTTTCACCACCACGCAACCAGCGGCCGCGATACTGTGCTCTCCGATACGAACGCCTTTGAGCACCTGTGCTCCGAGGCCGATCCAAGCATGGTCTGACACGTAGATGTCAGCGGCGGGATTTGTTCTTTCACCGCTCGCGAGTTCGATCACCGAGTGGCCGTCTGTATTGCGAATATCAGCACCGACGGAGATCATGCAATCCTCGCCGATTTCCACCGCGCGACCCTCGCCCGCGAGAATTCGACAACCCGTCCCCGAGGTGCATCGCTTGATCACAAGTCGGCTCGCGTTGTCTTCAACAATGAGGCTCGCTCCGCGAAGTCTGCAGTGATCGCCGATCGTGCAGGACACGTCGTCGCCCATTAATTTTATGTTTGCACCCCACAAACGCGCGTCCGGGTGAATCGTCAATTCGTTGCGCCGACCGGTGATTTCGATCGTCACGCTAAACAATCTTGCGCCATCGATCGACACGCGGTGACCGTGACCACGAACCCGCACCGTCGTGCCCGTCCAAAATCGGATCAGCCGGGCCCGCAGACGGCTGGCGAACGAATGTCTCCCAGCTCTACTCATGACAACGTGGCTCCTCGAGCGGCGAGATGCGCGAGGTAGATCTCAGGAAACCGAGTGAGTCCGAGCGGCGCACTGCCCGACATCTGCGCCAGCGTGCCGCCCCATAGGCAACTGCCTTCCAAAATAAATATCCCCTCGTTGGTGAGCGCCAGATCCCAGCCGATAAACGGAAACTCCGGCCATTGCATGTGCGCCTTCAGTGACGTCGCGAGCAACTCATCCCATTGTTTGACGACAAATCCCTCGATCACCGCTCCGCTCGTTGGATGCAGGCGCAACCGTCCGATCGCAGGATCCTTTGCTTCGGCCGCCCGCATGATGCCGCGCTCCAAATCGACTGACGCGCATAACGTCACACCCGGTTCCGCACACGAAAGCTGACTTCTCCAGGGAAACCGAAACGCCGCCATCACCGGTGTCACTAGGCCATTTGGGTAACGCCCGGTCACAATTCGAAAGTTGCACAGCGCGCCCGTGGAGAACCCTTGAAGATCCGGATGATTTTCCATCCAGCGCTGCACGATCAGCGTGCGTTCCTTCGACTTTGTTTCGAGATAGTGGCGCAACGCGAACTCCGACCAACCTCCGCGCTCATCTGTGTAACGGTGCGACCTGGGATCATAGCGAAAGCCCATGATGCCGTCACTGCTGTAGCTGGCTGTGGGTTTGACGAAAAGATTCTGGCGAGGGAGCGCGATTTGCCGCGTGCCGTTGGCGGCTTGCAGATGACCATCGCGGACCAGCGCCAATATCGGCACGACCGGCAACCCTTCGCGTTCGGCTCGCTCAGCGAACCGAAGTTTGTCTTCCAGCATGTTGATGTCCGCCGGAGCGAGATGCCGTTGTAAATGGTGCAGCTCCGGCTGATCGATAAAGTGCCGTCCCAGGTGTTTCCACGAATAGCGGTGGAGTCGCAGGTGGTAATACATTCGTGGACACATCCCCAGTCTCCACGCGTAAATCGCGAGCTGGATGAACTGGCTGCCCCGCGGAAAACCATACACCGTGCGCAGCGATTTTCCCCATTGCCGGAGGCCCGAGAGGATTGCGACGAGCGACAGCGGCAAATACGCCAGCGCGGCGAGCATTTGCTCGAACGCGGTTACGCGTTTCAGCTTCGATCGCTCCAGAACGATGGCCAGTCGACGGAGCTTCGCCGTGCCGTCGCTCCGTTGCGCCCAATCGAACCACGGCGCCGCCACACGACAGCGATCTGTCGCGACCAGTCGAAAGACAGGCAGGGACCAAAGGAAGGACATCAGGCGCGAGAATCCGCGAGTTGAAACCGGCCGGCCGAGTTCCCGGCGCGCGAGCCCGCCTCAGGCTGCAAGCTCTTCAGGTGCTTGAACCATTCGAGATAAATTTCCGGAAACCGCGTTTGCCCCAAGGCCGGCGCGCCCGGCAGCTGGGCGGAATCACCACCCCAATTGGCGTTCGCTTCGAGGAGGACGAGACCTCGATCAGAGTCGACGACATCCCAGCCAACGAACGGCATCCAAGGGCACGTCCGATGCGCCCTCAAGGCCAACTCCACCATTTCGCTCCAGCGGGGAAGCGGCCGGCCCGCAATCGGAAAGCCTGTATCCGGATGATGGGTAAACTGCGGCAGCGCGATGTTGCGGAAAACACCGGGTCCCATCTGCCCCGTTTCGAGATCGACGCTCGCCAATAGCACATTGCGATCATGGCCTTGGGTTGTGAAACTCGACGGCAGGCGTATCACCGCCGCGATCAACACAGGGTCACCATAGACTGGGCGCCCCGTTACGAGTCGGAGATTACAGACATCGTCGTCTCCATAAACTGCGGCGTCCCGTGAATTGCGGAGACGACGTTGCAACAGGTAGCCGCCGCTTCCGCGCGCGCGCGTGGCGGAGATGGTCTCCAGGAGCTTCGGCCAACTCAACAGCTCTGTCCCCGAGCGGTATTTCGCCGCGACGCGATCGTACTCAATCGCCATGGCGCCCACGCTGCCAAAGTCGGCCGTCGGTTTGATGAATACATCGCAGCATGGATCATCCGGTGATGGCACAATCAACGCACCATCCGTTTCCCAGATGGCGACGATCGACGGAGCGCTAAGGCCATGACTCCGGCAGTGCTCCGCAAACTCTCGTTTGTTGGCAATTCGGCGGGCTGGGACATGCGCATTGAGATGATCCAGCATCGTGTTGACCTGACGATGTTCGAAATTGTCCAGCCACGAGGCGCGGTCCGGGATCAGAAACAGCTTTCGCCAGTAATAGTGGCGCGCACACTGGTTATGCCGCCACATGCACTGCCAAAGTTCGCGATGCTGCCGGGCGTGAGAGATACCGTAAGTTCGCCGGACGTGGTCGCCAAACAGCGAGTGATACTTTCGTATCTGGCGAACTGAAATGACCCAATAGGCGAGTCGCGCAATCAGCCGGTCGAGCCAGCCCGGACGCTGTGGCGCTTGCGAATCGAAGCTGAGAGCCAGCCGGTGTAGCTGCGCCACGTCGTCATCCCGATGCATGAACGCAAAGTGCCTTAGAGGGATCCGACAATGATCGAACGCCACGAATCGGGAGGGGACGAAACGCGGCAACAGCGTGGAGTGGAACGAGGGCACGATGAGCGTGCGATAGTCGCCTCGCCGAGTGGTGTGTTCCCAGCGACGTGTCCTAACTGCAATTTTTCTATGAGATACGGAAATCTTTCCCCTTAAACCGTATGATGATGGTCCGGGCCGATCCAGTCCACCCCCGGAAGCTGACCTTGGGCGCATCTGCCGGTTGGCGGTGGACCTGTAGGGTCGTCGCTTGCGACGACCGCGGCCTTCGCAAGCGAAGGCCCTACATTCGAACCGACAACCCGGAGGCGGACATTCGCGTTAGTGGGAAACCGAACCTTCGGCGACGTTCGGCGTCTGCTTCGAATCGGTCGTTGTTGCAATAAAAGCCTCCACCGGAACCGGACGTTCGAGCCCAGTTCCCGTGTCCACCAAGGCCTGCACCGTCTTAACGCCAAAGTTCTGCTCGCTCGCCAAGGTGTTGTACACGCTTCGCTCAAAGGTGATCGGAAGCGTCACTCCCCGGCTGATCATGTAACCGCGCAGCGTTTCCGGCGATCCGAGATCGGAGGTCCGGCTCGCAATGGCTGCGCGGCTGGCCAGCCGGGTAAAATACGGCCTGAATTCCACCGCCTTGGGACCGCGCGGTCCCTCCGATGTTCTTAACGTCGCGAACGACGAATGCAGCACATAATCCAGCTGCGATTCGCGATCTCCGAAATTTTGGTGGTAGTCGAACATCGCATACGGCTCGCCCAGCCCGAGCGCCGCGATGTCTTTGTTCATCGCATTTTTGTGAATGATGACGGTGTCGATTCCTCGATCGCGCAACGGATTTGTCTCGGTGGTGTTCCAGTTGCGGTTGGTATCGCGCGATGGCTGATAGGCCGTTCCACGCCACAAACCCGCCATTTCGCCCGTCGGATTTACAAACGGATAGACGATCGTCAGATACTCGGCCCGGTAAGCTTTTGCTTCGGCGCTTTGCGAATTAAGAACCCAATCCACGGCAGCGCGCAGAGCGACTTTGTTTTGTCCTTCGTACGGATGCTGACCGCTCACCAACATCACCAGCTTTGTTGGGTGTTCCGCCGGATCAGTGATTACAAATCCAAACAGCGGCATGTCCGGCACCGCGCGACTGCACGCATCGGACGCGGGCGCTCCGGTTTGGTAGCCGATGACAAAGCTGTCCGGATGAATCGCACTGGGCGTGGGCCGAATAAACTTATGGGTGAATACATCCGCCTTCAGCCATCCGTAAAACTCCTCCACCGGAGCGTGCTCGTTGATCGAAACGTAAACGATGTCCTTCGTAAATGGGACGTCGTTACTCGACTCGATTTCCCAAGTAGCCGGATCGTCTCCGAGCCGGGCGGTCGACTCGAAATCGTGCCACGTCCCTGAGTGTGCAGTGTAACTCCAGACCAGTTTGATATTGTGAAAGGAAATCGGATTGCCGGCGAGAATCGACTCGCCAGAACCGGGCGACGTGAGCGGGAGGGCAAACGTTGGGTTTTTTCCCCGCATCCCTCGAATCGCGAACAAAACGTTCCGCCATCGCACCTCTCCATCAAGCGCTTCACTCGGATGGCCTCTGGGTACGACGACGACCGTTTTGCCGTCAAACGTAGATAAGCGCGTATCAAGATTCCCCCCATCAGCAGGTTCTGCAAAGCATCCGACGAATGTCTCCGACGCCGCAATGGCCGCCGCCCCGCTTAAGGCGACTGCAATCACAAATGCGGTAATCAGTCTCTTGATCACGACGTTTTTTTGGCGCGGAGTTAGCTACAACTTCAAGTGAGTTATAAGCTATCGGCCTGATTAACGTCGCATTAACATCTCTGTAGATACAACGAGTAGATTTCCCTACGCGGAGCGGCTGCGTCCGCGTCCGTCTAACCGCGAACGGATTGACCGTAGGTTGCACGCTCGCCGCGCAACGGGCGCATCTCCGGGTTGTCGGTTCGAATGTAGGGCCTTCGCTTGCGAA
>DAITQE010000149.1:0-7421 GCA_036833235.1 Opitutus sp. | reverse complement strand
CAAGATGCCCGCGCTACGATGGCCGACCGCCACCGACAACTCACAGATGCGCCCGTGTTGAACACATCCTCTAAAATCTTGTTCAAAACGCCCGGGTCTCCAACACTGTGACCCAGTGTCCACAGCGCTGACGAAAACGAAAATCTCCGCCGCCACCGTGCGGGCGGATTTCAACGACCTGATCGCGGTCATGCACTACACGCGGGCCGCGCACAAACTCGGCCTCTGGAAATCCGAACGCCTGCTGATCGAGCGATACTTCACCGATTTTTCCGCACCGCTCCTCGAGGCCGGATGTGGCGCCGGCCGTGTGACACTCGGGCTTTGGGAACTCGGCTACCGCCAGCTCACCGCGTTCGATTTCGCCGAGGAGTTGGTTGACCAAGCCTGCAGCCTTTCAGCTGAACGCGGTGCCGAGACGATCAATTTTTTCCACGCCGACGCGACCGCGCTGGACAAGTGTCAGGTCCTGCGCGGCCGCAAATTTTCCGGGGCGCTTTTCATGTTCAACGGACTCATGCAAATCCCGGGACGCGAAAATCGGCGATGCGCTTTGCGAGGGTTGCGTGACGTGTGCGCCGTTGGCGCGCCGTTGCTGTTCACCACTCACGATCGCAACGGTTCACCGACGGAACGCGCGCTCTGGCGGCTCGAAACCGTTCGCTGGGAACGAGGCGAACAGGATCCGCGGCTCGTCGAGTTCGGTGACAGATATTTCGAGGAGGAAGGGACCGGGCGAACCTTCATGCACTTGCCCGATCGCGACGAAATCCTGGCCGACCTGAGCGCGACGGGCTGGAGCCACACGTACGACGCGATGCGCGCCAAACTCGCCAAGGAATCTTCGGCGGTAAATGACTTCTCCGACGAATGTCGATTTTGGGTCGCCCATCGAAAGTGACGATTCACCATTCGATCGCAGCCGGCATTGGCCGCGTGGTCGGTGGCCCTAATCCTCGCTCAGCGCCCGGACTTGCTCCGCTCCGGTAATCCCCTACTTTCGGCGCTTCATGTTTGCCGCTCTCACTGACCGCACCTGGCTATGGTTCGCCGCGAGTTTGTACTCCGTGGGGCTGCTGCTGGGCACTTACTCGCTGCTGCGCGGCGGGAAGCAGACGAATACGCGCATCAATCTTTTCATCGTACTCGGCTACATTTGCCAGCTGATCGGCCTGTCCCTCCGCGGCCGAGCGGTGGGCGGCTGCCCGCTGGGTAACATGTTCGAGATTTTTCAATTCACCGCCTGGTCCGCCACTACGCTTTATTTCGTCCTCGGCGTGACGTTTCGCTTGAGCCTCCTGGGCTACTTTGCCTCCTGCCTCTCCGCAGTGCTCACGCTCGTTTCGCTGGCCATTCCAGCTTGGGACGCCACCCGCCGCACCAAAATTTTCGGCGGTAATCCCTGGATCGAGCTGCACGCGTCCCTGGCGTTGTTCAGCTACGGCGTCTTCGCGCTGCTCGCGCTGACAGCGTTCATGCTGGTGCTGCGAACCTATTCCTTGAAATCGAAACATCTCGGCGGCTGGTTTTCGTTTCTTCCGTCAATGGTGGAGTTGGATCACATCAGCGTCCGGCTGCTCACCACCGGAGTTGTGATCATGACCGCCTCGCTCGCGGGTGGCGCCGTCTATTGGGTGCGTGATCCCGCTTCCGTAAACGTCATCAAGTTACTCTTCACCATCAGCGTCTGGATCGCGTACACCGTGACCCTTACGCTGCGGCTACGTGGCGAATTGCTGGCGAAACGGTTTGCCTGGACCTGCCTCGTCCTTTTTGCCGTCGCATTGATTTCGCTCGGACCCGTCGATGCGAGTCGGCACCCGCCGGCGCTGCCGCCCCCAGCCCACGTCGTGCCCCAATGAATTCCGAAGGTTTTTTCGTCATCGGAGCGACGCATCACACGGCGCCGCTGGCCGTGCGCGAACGGCTTTCGCTGAGTGCGGACGCGGCCGCGGCGCTGGCGGCGCAGGTCGCGCGACTGGAGGGGATGCGTGAACTCACTCTCCTCAACACGTGCAATAGAGTGGAATTTTACGGCGTTGCGGTCAACAGCAGCGCGGTCGCAGCGGTGCAGGCGGCATTCTGTGCACTACAGGATTTTGATCCGGCCGAATTCGATAAATTTCGACTGAGCTTGCGTGGCCCTGACGCGGTCAAACATTTGCTCGAGGTGGCGTCCGGCATCGATTCACAGGTGATCGGCGAAAACGAAATCTTCGGTCAGGTCAAAGACGCTTACGCCGCCGCCCAGGCGCGCGGACACACGGGCCCGGTGCTCAATCGCGTTTTTCAGAAAGCGTTTCAGGCGGCGAAACACGTTCGCACGCACACGGGAATCACCGGCGGGCAAGTGAGTATCGCCAACGTCGCCGTCGATCTGGCTTACACGATTTTTGGCTCGCTGGAAACGACGCGGATTCTGCTCCTGGGCGCCGGCGACATCGGCGAGAAAACCGCGAAGGCGTTTCAAAGCCGCGGCGCGGAAAGCCTGACGGTTGCGAGCCGCCGATTCGAACGTGCGATGGAGCTGGCGACCACGCTGGCCGCGAGTGCCATGCCGTTCGAGCAACGCGAATCCCGTCTGCCGGAGTTCGACGTCGTGGTCTGCGCGACCTCCGCCCCGGGCACCGTGATTTCGCGCGATCTCACTCGTGCCGCGATGCAGAAGCGCCCCGCGCGTCCGCTGTTTTTCATCGATCTGGCGTTACCACGAGACGTCGAAAGCGGAGTGGCGGAACTGGAAAACGTGTTTCTTTATAATTTGGACGATCTGGCGAAAATCGCCGACGAGAACCGCGCGGCCCGCGCCGCAGAAACCGCGAAAGGCCGCGCGATGCTCGCCGAGCGTGCTGAAGCGCTCTGGCGGCATATCGAGCCACGGCTGTAGCAGATCAATGAACTGTAGCCGCCAGCGTGAGCGAGTGGACAAATCTCCACTCGCTCAGACTCGCGGCCACGAATCGATCGGCGGGCAGCGACGCCTCTCGCGAGAAGCAACGGCAGGAGTTCGGCCTACGCGACAGCGCCGCCTGACGCACGTTGCCGCCGCACGGCGTGCGCACGCTCGAGCGCCGCAGTCAAATCTTCGTTGCGAATCGGCTTCGTCAAATAGTCGTCCATCCCCGCGGCCATGCACCGCTCCCGATCTCCTTGCATGGCATTCGCCGTCAGCGCGATGATCCAGGGCCGGTCCTCCGGATTTGGCCAACGTTCAACCAGCTTGCTCGCTGCTTCGAGACCGTCCATCTCCGGCATCTGAACATCCATCAGCACGACCGCATACTGCTGGCGCTCGACCGCTTCCACGGCCTGCAACCCGTTGGCGGCGATGTCCGTGGTGTATCCGAGTTTTTGTAACATGAGTAACGCCACCCGACGGTTGACCGGATTGTCTTCGGCCAATAGCACGCGTTCGACGCGTTGAGCGGCCGCGGGCATGGCGCCGACCGCCGGCGTCGCACGCCCACTGTTCGCGGCTTCGCTCATCAGCAAGCCATTCAAGACTTCAAAAATCAGTTCCGGCTTGGCCGGCTTGTTGAGACAAGCAGTGAAAAGTCCCTTATTCTGCGCGAGGTCGCGTTGACCCAACGACGATAGAAGAACCAGCGGGAGTTGAGCCAGAGAGCGGACGTTGCGAACCTCGCGCGCCAGCATCACGCCGTCCATCTCCGGCATCTGCATATCCAGAATCGCAATATCAGCTCGCGCGTGGCTCTCGAGCCACGCCAGCGCCTCCGGGCCCGATGACACCGCGTGCGGCACCAAACCCCACCCAACCGCCAGCGTCGTCAGAATTCTCCGGCTGGTCGCGTTATCGTCCACGATCAGCAGATGTTTTCCAGCCAGTCGTGACTTGCCGGTTTCCAGGAATGGCCGCGGCGAACTCGCAACCGCCTCCGCGCTAATCGCGAAATGAAACGTGGAGCCGCGGCCTTCTTCGCTCTCGACCGAAATCGTCCCGCCCATCAATTCGACCAGTCGCTTGCTGATCGCGAGCCCGAGACCCGTTCCGCCAAACCGGCGAGTGGTCGACGCATCGACCTGCGAAAACGACTGGAACAACCGCCGAAGGCCTTCGGGAGAAATGCCGATCCCGGTATCCGACACGGAGAAATTCAAATCGGTGAGCCCATCCGTCCGCGCGACTGAGCGCAGGCTGATGACCACCTCGCCTTTGGCGGTAAACTTCACGGCATTGCCGACCAGGTTGACAAGCACCTGCCGGAGACGAAGCGCATCGCCACGCACGGTCGCCGGGACGCCATCGGCAATCTCATAAAGCAGATCCAGCTTCTTGTCAGCGACGCGCGGCGCCAGCAGATCCAAGGCGCTTTCCACGCAGTCTCGAACCGAGAAGGACTCGTGCTCCAGGTCGAGCCGCCCCGACTCGATCTTCGAGAAATCCAAAATGTCGTCGATGATCGTCAGCAACGCGTCGCCACTGTCGCGGATGGTCTCGGTGTATTCACGTTGCTGAGTCGTGAGCGTCGTCTCGAGCAAGAGACTCGTCATGCCAATCACACCATTCATCGGCGTGCGAATCTCGTGGCTCATGGTCGCAAGGAATTCGCCCTTCGCCGTGTTGGCCCGTTCCGCGGCTTCCTTGGCTTGCTTCAATTCGTCTGCCTGTTGCTTGCGTTCGGTGATATCAACGATGGTCGCCACCTCCTGCTCGATTCGACCGTTCGAAGAGCGATAGACTTGCAGGTTAACCATCACCCAAACCGTGCGCCCCTCAGGTCGGATGTAGCGTTTTTCCAGCGAGAACTGATCGATTTCGCCGCGAAGCACGCGGAGATATTCGGCATCCTGCCGCGCCCGATCCTCCGGGACAGTAATGGCCTGAAAATCCTCGAGTTGGGGCTGAGCGCGCGGAAGACCACTGATCCGAAACATGCCGTCGTTGAACCAATACTGCTTTTTTCCTGAATCGACGCTCCAGGTAACGCCGATCGGAAGGGCGTTGAGAATGAACCGTAACTGGGACTCGCGGCGAACAATCTCCTCCTGCGCCAATCGTCGGGCGGTTACGTCCAGTTGCAGTCCCATGTACCCGATCAGTTTTCCTTGGGGATCGTGCAACTGCTGCAGGTCGAGTTCGACCCAGCATTTCCCCCCGGACTTGGTGTAGTTGAGAATCTCACACCGAAATGCGCGTCCAGAACTGACCGTCTCCTCCAACCGGTCGAATACCATCGGATCGGTTTCGGGACCGCTGAGAACTGAACTTGCCGTCCGCCCACGCACTTCGTCCAGCGTGAAACCAAACAGCCGAGTGAAGCTGTCGTTCACCCATTCGATATGCCAGTTCGTATCCATGATGACCACACCACTGGCGGTTTTGCTGGCCACCAAGGCAAGCTTGTGCCTTTCCAGCTCCGCTCGATCCAGGCTGGAACTCATCCGCTCTGCGAGCAGCAGGGCTCCGCTGCGGGAACGGAGCATCAATTCAGAAAGATACGAGGCGAGTCCGCTGACGAGGAGTCCACCCGCCAAAATCAACCACGGCAAGCGGTGCTCGCCGCGCGCATCAAACTCGTCGTTCGTGCTCAACCGCAGCAGCCAGGTGCGTCCAAACACCGGCACTGTCGCCAACTCACTAAAGCTTGCCCGAGCATTCTTCCTAGCAGCACGGCCGGGTGAAGTCGCATCATCGAACTCCAACCGATTGCCCGAGTCGAATAGCAAGGTGGCCGGCGACGTTTGTTTGCCTTCATAGGCTTCCACGCTGAGTAACCCAAGCGAGACATCCTGCATGATCGCGTCAACGCGCACCGGTGCGTAAACCCACCCACGCAATTGTTGTACGCGATCCGCTTCCGTCGTCGGCGCTGCCCCAGGCGCATAATAGGGAAAAAACAACAAGCAGCCGGGCACGTAATGATCGCCTTCGATGAGTCGGATTCGCCGCGACAACATTGGTCGGCCGGTGCGCATGGCGCGGTCCGCCGCTTCACGTCGCGTCGTTCCTGAGGTCAGGTCCTTCCCGAGCGCCGCCGCATTTTGCAGCAAGGGCTCGAGATGCGTGACGACGTAGCCCTCGGGTCCCGTGCCGTCGCGTTCGATGGCAAAAGCAGGCAAACCATCTTGCCGCACACGTGCTTCCAGATTCGACAATTCGTCCCGCGGCACGCGAACGATGAGACCAACGCCGAGCACGCCTCGATCGAGAAATGGCTGCACGGCCAGAACAAAATTCCGCCAGCGTTGATGTGACGGCGCAGGAACCGCATCGAGCAGCACGCGGCCGGCGACAACCGCTTCCTCGACGGTCCGAAAACGATCCGCCACGGCATCGATTACGCGCTCCTTGAGTTGCACGAAGCGCGCGGCGTCGCGTTGATGAACGATGGCTCGCACGCCCCGCCAGCTCACGATCGTAATTATGACGCCCAAGATCAGGATGAGCCACGGCACAGTGCGAACGAGCGATGTGCGGCGGGGTGTCGACGAAGCCATGGAGATGGAGCAAAAAAAGCGTTTACTGACGGATTTGCGATCTCGTTCGCTACGGCCCGTCCATCTTCCCAATCAACCAGCGTGCCGCTGATCCGCCGGTTGGCTTGGATAACAACCCTTTGAGTCGCGCCGCCTGTTCGGCGGTTCGTGTTCTGCGATTGGGATCTTCCAAACACGCCCGCAACTCGGTGGCGAGCGCTCCCGGCGTCGCCGCGCGCTGAATGAATTCCGGATACATCGGCTCGCCAAGCAAGAGGTTCGCAATGCCTAAATACTTCACGCGTACGAGCAACCTACCCAAAAGATAGGTCAGCGGATCGATGCGATACACAATCGCTCCAGGAATTCCGGCGAGGGCGCAATGCATCGACATCGTCCCACTCGAGGTCAGCACCGCCGATGCTGCAATCGGGAGGGCGGCGCCGCTGGGACCGGCACTTTGAACGTGAGTGACTGCGGCTTCCAGCCGCAGATCATCCGCGCTCGCCGGAGGAACACCATCGGCCGATTCAACCGGTGCGCCCAGCGGTCGTGCTCGACCCTCGGCCATGGGAATGAGCGTCACATTCGCGGGCGGATTCGCAGCGCGCAGCACGTTCGCAATTTCCTCGCTCGGGTACAGCACCACGGCAGTTCGCGGCTCACCCGCTGCACGAAAACCCGCCAGCAGCACCGGAAAAATTCGCGCGACCGCCCCGCGCCGGCTCCCCGGCAGCAAGAGCACCGGACCAGCTGGATCGTACCGCACCGGCGGCGCGTAATCGGCGGCCACAAACGGATGGCCCACAAACTCCACCGGCAGCCCTGAATCGGCGTAAACGCCAGACTCGAACGGAAAGATAGACGCCAAACCGTCGAGATGTTTCGCCATCTCGAACCGCCGCCCGGCGCGCGAGGCCCAAATCTGCGGGCTGATGTAATAAAGCGTTTTTGTCGGTCCGCCCGCCTTCGCGGAAAACCCG
>DAITQE010000148.1:0-7432 GCA_036833235.1 Opitutus sp. | reverse complement strand
GCGAGACGCGTGCGCTCCCCGGACCCCAGACATCGGTTTCTGCAATGCCCCGGAGCTTCCTCCGGGGATTTTTACTTCCAACTTTTTTTTCCGCGAATCCTAGATCACCGACCTTCGGAAAAAACCGCATTCCGGCTAGACGGCTCGCCGGGTATCGGACAGGGTAATCCACTCGCAACCCAAACTCGCGTGATTATTTCGAAAACCGACCTCAACGACCTGCTCCACGCCACGCATACTTCCCCGCATTCGGTGTTGGGGATGCATCCAGCGACGCGGCAACGAAGCAAGGGCGTGATCGTACGCGCATTCCTGCGACAATCGGCAACCTGCGCGGTCGTTGAAGTTTCGACGGGACAAATCTGGCCAATGACTCCCATCTCCGACGAGGGAGTTTATGAAGTTTTCATCTCCAAACGGCCGGAGGTTTTTCGGTATCAACTACGATTGTCCACGCTGACGGGCGAGATGCGGCAGTTTTACGATCCCTATTCGTTCCTGCCGACGTTGGGGGATCAAGATTTGTATCTTTTCAACGAGGGCAACGAGCACCGGGTCTATGACAAATTGGGCGCGCACCTTCGGACGATGGACGGAGTTCCGGGCGTGGCGTTCGCAGTCTGGGCGCCGGCGGCGAAGCAAGTGTCGCTGGTGGGAAATTTCAATCACTGGGATGGGCGTTTTCACCAGATGCGCCCGCTCGGATCTTCCGGCGTGTGGGAATTATTTGTCCCGGCATTGGAAGAGGGCGAGCTCTACAAATTCGCGGTGCGTGATGCTCGGGGCTACGCACATTTGAAGACGGATCCGTACGGAACCTATTTTGAAGGTCCGCCGAACAATGCCTCGATCATTTACGATACGGGTAAGTTCAAATGGAACGATGCCGCCTGGCTCGAGCAGCGCCGCGCCAACGCCGGGAAACTCGATCAGCCGATGTCGGTTTACGAAGTTCACCTCGGCTCGTGGCGGCGAAAACCCGAGGACGCAGGGCGATCGCTGGACTATCGTGAGGCTGCGACGCAGTTGGCGGATTACGCCACTGAAATGGGTTTCACGCATGTCGAGTTCATGCCGCTGGCGGAACATCCCTTCACTGGATCCTGGGGTTATCAGGTCACGGGATTTTATGCGCCGACGCATCGTCACGGCGCCCCGGAGGATTTTGCGTGGATGGTCGATTATCTGCACCAGCGTGGAATAGGGGTGATCCTGGACTGGGTGCCGGCCCATTTCCCGCGCGATAGTTTCGCGCTCGCCGAATTTGACGGCTCGCATCTTTACGAGCACGCCGATCCCCGGCTTGGCGCGCACATGGATTGGGGGACGTTGATTTTCAACTACGGGCGCAATGAAGTGCGGTGCTTCCTGCTCGCCAACGCGCTGGCTTGGATCGAGCGCTATCACATTGACGGTCTTCGCGTCGATGCCGTCGCATCGATGTTGTACCTCGATTACTCGCGCAAAGAAGGTCAGTGGATTCCCAACAAATACGGCGGTCGCGAGAATCTCGAGGCGATCGATTTTCTAAAACAGGTGAACGATCTCGTGCATCGTTACCACCCCGGTGCGCTCACGATTGCCGAGGAGAGCACGTCCTTTCCTGGAGTGACGAAACCGACGGCCGACGGTGGGCTGGGTTTCGATTACAAGTGGAACATGGGTTGGATGCACGACACGCTGAAATACTTTTCGAAAGAACCGATCCATCGAAAGTGGCATCAGCACGATCTGACTTTCGGCATGCTTTATCAGTACGCGGAGAATTTTGTGACCGTGTTTTCCCATGACGAAGTGGTGCACGGAAAAGGCTCGATGCTTTTCAAGATGGGTGCGTGGCACATTCCTGAAAAGGCGGCGAACCTGCGTTCGCTTTACGCGCACATGTGGGGTTATCCGGGCAAGAAATTGTTGTTCATGGGCAGCGAATTCGCGCAGTCCCACGAGTGGAATTACGACTCGAGCCTCGACTGGCATCTGTGCCAGTACACGGATCACGAAGGCGTCCGGCTGCTCGTTCGCGATCTGAACAAGCTGTATCGGAGCGAGCCGGTGCTAAGCGAAAACGATTTTAATCCGCAGGGTTTTCGCTGGCTGTCATGTCAGGATTCCGGAGCCAGCGTGCTGGCTTATTTGCGAACGGACGCGACGGAACGAACTCTGTTTGCCGTGGTCGGCCATTTTTCGGGAGCGACGCGGACGTATCGGATCGGCGTCCCGCGACGCGGTCTCTGGCACGAACTCGTGAACAGCAACAGTGAATACTACGGCGGAACGGGACTCGGGAATGACGGAGCGAAGCACACGGAGGATGTGCCGCACGACGGGTTCAGCCAATCGCTCAATCTCACACTGCCGCCGTTGACCACGTTTATTTTCAAGTGGACCCCCGAGGCCTGAGCGGGAGCGATGCGATCGAAGACCGAGAGCCAAGGCCAGGAGCTAACCTTGAACTGACCTGAGCGAAGGCTTTACCTCGGTGAACTCTGTGTCGGAGTTCGGTGTTATCTGTGACCTAAAGGTTTTGTTCGGCAGAGTGTGAAATAAGCGGGCTAACCGACCCCCGCCACAACGAGAGCTGAAACGCGTTCTGAGTTGGGCGCGCCTAAGAAACGCGGGCGTCGAACGTGATCAGGATGAACAACCATCAACCTGGAGGCTATTATGGAAACCCGATTCATCCTGCCCGCAGCGTTCGCGACAGCACTTCATCTGCTCGTCTTGTTTAGCGCCAAAGGCACGTCGGATAATATGAGCATTGCGCAGACGCCCACAGCTCAGCCCCAACAACCACGGATGGTCGTCAACCTCAACGATCCGCCAGTACCGCCGCCCGAAGCGGAAACCGGCGCGGCGGAAGCGAAAGGAAATCCAGAGCAGTTTCTCCCGCGACTGGAGGAACCGCCCTCCCAGCTGTCATCGCCCTACGATCTGACAATGGCGCGCATCAATCCGCGACCGGACGTGGCCGTCGACCGAATTATTCCGGGCCCGGTCGGAGTGCTCGATGGCATCGGGACCAGGAATATGACGATCATCAACTCCAGGTTTCTCGACAATCCTCCGCGGACGCACTCGCAAGTTGCGCCAATTTATCCAGCCGAGGCGAGGAGCGCAGGGGTGACAGCCGAAGTCACCGTCGAGTTCATCGTCGATGAAAGTGGGCGCGTGCAGACGGCGCGCATCGTCCAATCAACTGACTCGCGCTTCGAATCAGCGACGCTGCGGGCAGTGCAGAAATGGCGATTTGCGCCGGGCAAAAAGAATGGCCGAGCGGTTCGTTTCCGGATGGTCGCTCCGGTGGTTTTCAGCCTCGAGACCTGACTTTCGGTTGGCTCGCAGCCGCATCTTGTGCGATGCGGCTACTCTGTGAACTCTGTGTCGGAGGTCGGTGTCCTCTGTGACCCAAAGTTCAAGTGACAGCGGAAATTCGACTCACTTGTCCATTAGTCGCTCCCGGCAACTTGACGGAATCGCCCTGTCGTTTCCCCATCAACGCGCGACCGAGCGGCGATTGCGGCGTTAACACGAGCACATCAGCGCCGTCGACTTGCACATCAAGACCGCCGCCTCGTGGTCCAATGAAGTACCACTTTTTCTTTTCTCCCTGCTCAACCGCGACCAACGCGCCAATCGAGGTGGGATCGGACGGGCGACAGTCGGCGAGCGTCAAGGATTCGTAACGCTTGATGCTCTCCGCGATTTCGGCTGCCAGGCGCGCCTGTCCTTCGGCCAGATACGCGGCTTCCTGACTATGCATGTCATACTGATTCTCCGGCCGGCTTTCTTCACTGATCGCCTCGTCGCGCGAGAGCAGCGCGGCACGGGTTTGGAGGACGAATTCTTCTCGGAGGCGAAGCAGAATTTGATCGCGGACGGCAGTCTTGTTCACAGTTGGGTAAAGAGTAAAGCGGACGGGGCGATGCACCGGCGGCTCCCTATCTTGACGCGGTCGCGTGAACGATTGTCAACGTGTTCGCATCCCGCCACGAGGTCCGAATCTCGCGTTGACTGCCGAAGAACGCATCGTGAATCTTTAGGGAAACCTTTCAAAAATTTGTCCGTCCAAGGCTTGGCTCTCCCTCTCTCTGACCTCCCTATGAAATTTCTTCGCCGCGCGTTTTGCGCGTTATTTGTTGCCACATGCGTCGTGCACGCCGCCCCGAAGGATGAACACGCTGCTCCGAAGGATGACCAAGATGCCGCAACATTTGGCGATTACGCACCAACCTTGGACGACGACTTGGTGATTTATATCCCGAAGTACACCGTGCGGCTTGGATTTCGCGGCATCAGCGGGGTCAAATCATCGTTTGGTGGCAGCGGTGTGCTGTCGTCGGTTGACGACATCGGGGATCCAACAGGCGTACGTGGACGGCTTTATCATGACGGCTATGTCGCGCTGGACGCTCGCACGCTGACCGATCCGGCTGGCAATGCCGTGCCGATCTCGCCCGACGGCCGCACGAACACGTGGAAAATGACGGACGCATCGCAGATCGATGAGGCACCTGGGTTCGTGGCGCTGCACACCTATGATGCCATGCTCACCGATTCGGCGTTTCACGAACAGAATCCCGGTTTGGGGTTAGGTGTGGAATTGGCGCTGGAGCGCGATCTGGGCAAACTCATGAAAACGAGGATGCAGTGGGGACTGATTGGAGGTGTGAGCGTCAATCAATTCTCTTCGATCTCGAGCAGCACCGTCGCCGCGCGAATTAAAACAACCACCGACCTTTACTCGCTCAATGGGCAAATGATCCCTGATCCCAGCAGCGGCTACACCGCACCTGCGGGCGACGCGAGCACGGTCCTCTTGGGCAATGAGGTGCTGCAAAGGACCGAGGCATTCGCGGACTCGACCGATCTGGTCACCAGCAGCTGGAAACTTCGTGGAGCGTATCTGACGTTTCGTGGGGGACCGACATTGTTTGTCCCAATAACGTCGCGTTTCAGCGCTTCGTTCAGCGCAGGGGCCGTGATTGTGTACGCAGGTTCGACCTACGATGTGAATCAAAGTTTTAAACCGGCGACGGGTGATACCATTACTCAATCGACAACGGGGTTGAAAAGCACGCTCCTGCCCGGTTATTACGTTGATGCAAGTTTGCAGTTTTCGATCAACGACACATCCGGACTTTATCTCGGTGCCGTGTATCAGAGCAGTGGTAGCTATATCCAATCGATTACCAGCAATGACGGGGCAGCGACGTACGTCGCCAAGATCGATCTTAGCAGCCTGCAAGGAATTCGCGCCGGCGTGAATTTCAGGTTCTGAGAACGGGACGGCGATCATGGAATGGCACGGGTCTCCCGACCCGTGTTTCCGTATCACGGGCAGGAGACCTGCGCCACTTTGGTTGCGCGCACCAGCCGCGTCGGGATATATGCGCCCTACGAAATCCATGAGTTGCACCGTCGAACTGGGAAGATGTGATTGTCGGCGAGTCGCGTTGAACACACCTTGCGTTTAATTCCATATTTGCTAGCAACCTAGCCGTGCACTCACTGCGAAACGGACTTCTTTTATTCGGGTTGGTGCGGGGCTTGAATTCGGTGAGTCCGCGGAACGCTGGGGCGAGCAGCGCGGCGCGTTGATCAAACCGAACATGCAGCCTCAGATGTGGACCGGCCTGTGGGTTTGGTTGGTGGGAGCGATAATAGTGGCCGCTCTCGGTGGCGTCTGGATGGTGGTCGCCCGTCGACAGCGAATCGCGCTTCGCGAACGAGAGCGGTTGCAGCAGTTGCGTGAAATCGAACTCGAGCGTTCTCACGCAGCGGAGGCTCGTCAGGCAAAAGAGGCAGCTGATGCCGCCAGCCGGGCCAAGACCGACTTTCTGGCCACGATGAGCCACGAAATCCGTACGCCGTTGAACGGAGTAATTGGTGCGTCTGAACTGATGCTCGACACCGGATTGGACCAGCAGCAGCGCGAGTACATGACGACAATCCGCGCTTCCGCTGAAGCGTTGTTGGCGATCATCAATGATATTCTCGATTTCTCGAAGATCGAGGATGGCAAGGTCGTGTTGGACCATACGATGTTCGATCTGCGGCAGCCCGTGATCGACGTGCTGAAAATCGCGTCCGCCCGGGTCGGTGAACGCGGTTTGGAACTCGTGCTTGATCAGGCGGCGGACGTGCCAATCTGCGTCTATGGCGATCCGGCGCGGCTCCGGCAGGTGTTGCTCAACCTTGTTTCCAACGCGGTAAAGTTTACGAAGAAAGGCCACGTTTTGGTGCGTGTCACGTGCGTGAAAAAAGAGCCGGAGGCGTCCCGCGCCTGGCTGCAGTTTTCCGTCATCGATACGGGAATCGGCATTCCGGCGGAGACGCGCGCGCGGCTGTTTCAGAAATTCACGCAAGCCGACACCTCGACGACGCGGAAGTACGGTGGCACTGGGCTCGGCTTGGCGATCAGCAAGCGGCTGGTCGAATTGATGGGCGGCGAGATCGGGCTGGAGAGCGATCCGGGCAACGGTTCGCTGTTTTGGTTTACCGTGCCTCTGCAGGTGGATTCAGCGTCGATCGTCGAGATCCCGACCGGCCGCGGCCGCGTGTTGGTCGCCGATGATCTGCCGGCCGCGGCGAACTCGCTTTCGGGCATGCTTGCGAAAATGAATACGGCCTCGTCGATCGCTACGACGCCGGCGGAAGCGCTGGCGAAATTGCATGAGGCCGCCGCCGCGGGTACGCCGTTCACGGTCGTGATGGTTGATCAGACCTTCGCTGAGATCGGCGACGGCGAGTTTATGAAAGGATTCCAGGCGTCGCCGGACTTGAAGGGAATCAAACTCGTGCTGCTGGGGTTGCCGAATCAACGGCGCGACGCGGCGGCACCTTTTCCGCCGGAATATGCCAGTCTCATCGTTAAACCCGTGCTGCATCCGGAGCAGGTGGTGGAGGCATTGCGTCAGGCGAATGAAGGCGCGAAAGCAGCCGAGTCATCTTCCGGCGACTCGGTGAAATTATCGCGCCAAGGCCTGCGGATCCTCGTGGCGGAAGACAACAACGTGAACCGCGTCGTCGTGGGAGGCATGTTGAAAAAACTCGGGTGTGTCGTGGAGTTCGCGGAGAACGGCGCCGAAGCCGTCGCGAAGTCACGACTTTCAGGACACGATCTTGTGCTGATGGATTGTCTGATGCCGGAAATGGATGGATGGAATGCGACCATGGAGATCCGGCGCCGTGATTCGCGTACTCCCATCATCGCGATCACTGCGAACGCGACCTACGATGATCGCAGTCGATGCATGAAAGTTGGGATGAACGATTATTTGAGCAAGCCGCTGCGCATGAGCGAACTCGTGCGCGTGATCGAGCGCTGGGTCGGACGCGAATAGGTCGCCTGTTAGCGAGTGGACGAAACCACCCGCTCGCTAACCGAAACTGTGAAAACTCAGCGATTCCGGATTGAACTGTAGGTTGCGCG
>DAITQE010000147.1:0-7463 GCA_036833235.1 Opitutus sp. | reverse complement strand
AGATAAATCTGGCCGACCGACAGGTAGTTCGCCGCCCGCCAGTAGGCGTCGATCTTGCGAAGGAGGTCGGGTGTGAGCGTGTTGGTTTTCATGGTGATTGAGTGGGTTGAGCTTCGCGCGGTTTCACGGTCAGCAATCGAGCATTGATCGCCACTACCACGGTGCTCACGGCCATCAACCCGGCACCGAGTGCGGGAGTGAGCAGTACGCCCCACGCAAAGAGCGCCCCGGCTGCCAGAGGAATGGCGACGACGTTATACCCCGTCGTCCAAACAAGATTCTGGATCATCTTCCGATAGGTGGCGCGCGAAAGCTGCACGATGGTGACGACGTCCAGCGGATTGCTCCGCACCAATATCACATCGGCGGTTTCCACCGCCACATCAGAGCCAGCACCAATAGCGATGCCCACGTCCGCCTGCGAGAGAAAGGAATCCTTGCCGGTGCCTTTGACCTCGACGGTCAATGAGCCTTCGCCGTTGACGGACCCGCCGATGACTCTGCCACCGGTCTTTTTGGCCGTCGGCGTGGACTCTCCCGTGAGCATCGCTTCATTGACCGAACTCTCGCCGGCCGTGATGGTGCCGTCCGCCGGAATTTTCTCACCGGGCTTGATCAGGACTTTGTCGTTTACCGCCAACTCCCCGAGTGGCACATCCTTCACGCTCCCGTCGGGCATGAATTTGTGGGCGTCGGAGGGCATGAGTTTTGCCAGTTCATCCAGAGCTTTCGAGGCGCCCATCACCGACTTCATCTCGATCCAGTGCCCCAGCAGCATGATGTCCACGAGCGTGGCGAGCTCCCAGAAGAACATCTTGCCGGTCAGGCCGAAGACGACCGCGCCGCTGTAAAGATAAGCCGTCGCGACCGCGACGGAGATGAGGGTCATCATCCCGGGTCGGCGGGCTTTTATTTCCTCAAAGAATCTCTTGAGAAACGGCCAGCCGCCATACCAGAAGACAGCCGAAGCAAAGCCGAACAGGACATAGAGGTCGCCGGGAAAATGAATCGCCTCCCGCAGGCCCACCAGCGCCTGAAGCATCGGCGAGAGGACGAGAATCGGTAGGGTCAGAACCAGCGAGATCCAGAAACGATTCCGAAAATCCGCCGCCATGTGGTCATGGTGGTCGTGATGATTCGGCGCGCCGTGATGTTCGGCATGGTCCGTGTGTCCGGCATGGTTGGAGCCGGCGGGGCGCAACCGTGCCTCCGCTTCCGCCCAGTTTTGCCTGGCGCGTCCGGATGGACGACCTTCTTTCAGATAGATCGCATAGGCCTCCCGGCCCACCTCGTCCTCGGTCGGCGTGGTTGGTGATTCGTTTTTGGTCGCGGGCTTGTGTTCGTGCATGACGCTGAAGTTCGCAACGGTGCGCGCCGACGAGCCGGACTGCCGATCCCTGATTACTTTTTGGAAAACTTGCTGATCGCGAAGAACAGCAGGGCCACGATCACTACGCCCAGCACCGTCCAACCCCACATCCCACCGCCGCCCCATCTGCCCATCCATTCGTTTGTATGGTTCATCATAATATTACCTCCTATTGGCTCTCTCCCCTCACTTCATCAGGAAATCTGGCGCCGGATCCCGCGGCGCGCGGGAATTATTTCTGCTCCTTCGACGGGTCCGCGGGCTTCTCGCCCATCGTGTCCATCATCGGATGCTCGGGCATGGATTCCTTGCCCATCGGCATCATCATCATCTGTCCTTGCATCTCCTGCATGCGCGCATTCATGGCCGCGCGCTGCTTCACGAGGTCGGTGACAATGGCGGCGAGCAGTTCCACTTTCTGCTCCTTCGGCGCACTGTTAAGTTTCGCAACCTGTGCGATCAGTTCCGTGTCCTGCGTCTTCATGTCGGCCATCATCGTCTGGCAGCGCTGCATCATTGCCTTGTGCTGCTCCATCATCGCTTGACGATGCTCCGGGCCTTTGCCGCCCATCATCATCTTGTCTGGCGTTGGTTCGGCCGCTCGCACCTGCAACGGTAACCCGATGGCGACGGTCAAGGCCAATGCGAGACTTGAGCAGAGGAGATTTCGATTCGTTCGGTCTTTCATATTGTGTTCTATTCTTTTGTTGTTTGCCGTCGGCGAACGGCTGAAAGCGCTTTTTTAAAAAGGAGGCGCAGCGCGGACCGTGCGGGTGCGAACACTCACTGATCTTATCTTACGCTACGCTGACGGCGGTGACTTCGCTATGGGGTGAAGCCCCACCGTAGAGTCCATCACGCTCTTACTCACCCAATCCGAATCGGAGGATGCGACTCACCGACCGGGCAATCATCAGTTCCTCGTCCGTGCGAATGACACGCACGGACGCGCCGCTGGCGTCGGTTGAAATCAGCGGCGCGCTCTTCGCATTTCGTTTCGCGTCGATTTCGATTCCGAGAAAACCGAGTCCGGCGCCGATCCGTCGGCGGATGACAGGGGCGTTTTCGCCGATGCCTCCTGCGAAGACGAGCGTGTCCAAGCCCCCGAGCGCCGCGGCGTAAGCGCCGATCCATTTTTTCACCTGATAACAAAACAAGCCAATGGCTTCCGCCGCCCGCACGTCTTTGGCCTCTCGCGCCAGCAGATCGCGCACGTCGGAACTCGTCTCGGACAGGCCAAGCAGCCCTGCCTTGTGATTCACCATCTCCTCGAATTGGGCCGGCGTCATCTTTTCGCGGCGGGCTAGAAACGAAAGCAGCCCCGGATCCAGATCGCCCGAGCGTGTGCTCATGACCAAGCCGGCGGCCGGGGTGAAGCCCATGCTGGTATCGATGCTTTTTCCATGATGCACGGCCGCGAGACTCGCGCCGTTGCCGAGGTGCGCGAGAATCACGCGGCCCTTCGACCCCGCCGGATCGAGGCGGACGAGTTCCTCCATCAAATAAGCGTAGGAGAGCCCATGGAAGCCGTAGCGCTCAACGCCCTTGGCCTGGTAACGCCGCGGAATTGCCAACAGTTTCGCGATCCTCGGCATCGTGCGGTGAAACGCCGTGTCGAAACACGCCACCTGCGGCAGCTTCGGGTGGCGCTTGCGAAACACCTCGATCAACTCGATCTCGCGCGGCAGATGATCGGGATCATACGGTGTGATCCGGTGCAGCTCCGCGAGCAACTTCGGCGTGACGCGCTCCGGTTCGGAGTGCGTCATCCCGTGCACCACGCGGTGCCCCACGGCTTTGATCGAGCCGAAGAACGCCTGTGCCTCGAGCCAGTCCAACAGAAATTCCGCCGCCGAACGGTGGTCGGCCGCAACGATACGATGCGTCACGGGACGCATTCCCGCAGAGCCGTCGACGATCAGATTCGTGCCGCTCAATCCGATGCGATCGATCTTGCCGCCGAGCCGACGACGCGGAGTTGCGCCGGCCTCGTAAAGCGCGAACCGGATGCTCGACGAACCGCCGTTGATTGCCAGCACGTAGGGCACTGCGGGACTCCTGGCAGGCTTCATTCGAGACGTCCTGGAAAGGATTCAGCCGTCGTTACAGACCCTGTTACCGACCATTTTGGCGCAAGTGTCACGTCCCACCGTAAACCGCCGCCGCGGTTTTCGCCATGGGGTTTTCAACTTCCGAACGCCGATGCCGATCGCCAACCGCGACAGCGGGGAAGACCCCATATCACCAGCCAATCGTCCGGCCTAGGCTGCGTCGTGAAAAATCCCAATCTCGCGTTCGGCCGAGCACCCGGGCGCTTCCTTCTTCAGCCCTGGCCTTCCGACCGGCGGACTTCTGCGGAATGAAACGGCACTAAAAGCCACCACGTTTGTCCTCATCGCACACGGTTCTGCGATTAGAATCGCACAAGCCAGGAAGCCCTGAGCCGCGCCACCGTGGGAATATAGATCACCGCCTTTCACCGTAACGTCGGCAGACGCCGCGTCCGATCCGACGAAACCCATGAGTATTCCGTCATCGCCCAGATGCAACAGTCCCGCCGTGCAAGAAAAGTATTCGGCCGAGGCGGAACACCCACCGGCCTTGCAGCAGGAACCGCAGTGAAAATCAGCCCTCTCGCCGGCAAGCCCGCGCCGCTCGACCTATTGGTTGATGTGCCGCGGCTCGTCACTGCATACTATACCGGCATGCCCGACCCAGCGGTGCCGGCGCAGCGGGTGGCGTTCGGCACGTCCGGACATCGCGGCTCATCACTCAAACTCGCGTTCAACGAGTCACACATTCTCGCGATCACCCAGGCGATCTGCCTTTATCGGGCGCAGCATGCCATCAATGGTCCACTCTTTCTCGGCATCGATACGCATGCGCTGTCCGCCCCGGCGTATGCGACTGCTCTCGAAGTGCTGGCGGCCAACCGCGTCGAGGTAATGATCGCCGAGGGCGACGACTACACACCCACGCCCGTCATTTCCCATGCGATCCTGACCTATAATCGCGTTCGAAAAACCGGCCTGGCCGACGGCATCGTCATCACGCCGTCGCACAATCCGCCGCACGACGGTGGCTTCAAATATAACCCGCCCAACGGCGGACCGGCTGATCAAGCCGTCACCGGATGGATCGAAGCGAAGGCGAACGCGCTGCTCGAAAACCGCCTCAAGGGAATAAAACGCATTCCCTACAACCGCGCGCTGCACGCCACGACGACGCATCAGCACGATTATATTAACGCCTATATAGACGACCTCGGAAATGTAATCGACCTGGACGCGATTCGCAGTGCAAAGCTCCGGCTCGGCGTCGATCCGCTCGGTGGAGCCGGTGTTCACTATTGGAGGCGGATCGCCGAGCGCCATCGGCTGGATCTGACGGTGGTAAGCGACGCGGTCGATCCGACGTTTCGTTTCATGACGGTGGATTGGGACGGTCAGATTCGCATGGATCCGTCTTCGCCATATGCGATGGCACGGCTCATCGGGATGAAGGACCGCTTCGATCTTTCATTTGCGTGCGACACTGATCACGACCGGCACGGCATCGTCACGCCGGGTGACGGCCTGCTGCCGCCCAATCATTTTATCGCTGTGGCCATTTCCGAGCTCTTCCAGAATCGCTCGAAGTGGAGCGCGCAGGCAGCGGTAGGAAAAACGGTCGTCAGTAGCGCGATGATCGATCGTGTCACTGCCAAACTTGACCGGAAGCTCTACGAGGTTCCTGTCGGCTTCAAATGGTTTGTCGACGGTTTGCTCAATGGCTCACTGGGATTTGGCGGGGAAGAGAGCGCGGGCGCATCGTTTCTTCGTCGCGACGGCAGCGTGTGGACCACTGACAAGGACGGCTTCATTCCGTGTTTGCTCGCCGCGGAGATCACGGCGCGGAGCGGACGCGATCCCGGCGAACTTTATCGCGAACTCACGCATGAGTTCGGCGAGCCGTTCTACGATCGCGTAGAAGCGCCAGCGACTCCGCTTCAGAAAACCGCGCTGGCAAACCTTTCGCCCGAGCAGATCACGCCGACCCATTTGGCCGGCGAAAAAATCGAGAGCCGGATCACCCGAGCGCCCGGCAATGATGCGCCGCTCGGCGGATTGAAGGTGGCGACCAAGAGCGGCTGGTTCGCGGCGCGGCCTTCCGGCACGGAGGACATTTACAAAATCTATGCCGAGAGTTTCCGCGACCGAGCTCATCTGCGGAAAATTCTGGAAGAAGCCCAGACCGTCGTCAGCGCGACACTGGCGTCGGCCACTCCGCGCGTGTGAGGCAATCTCTCACCTGAGGCGTCATCAACAAGAGACCAAAAAATATGAGCTCGATCTCCCTCGACAACCTTGTCCCGCCCCGTTCACCGCAAGGCGTCGAAGCCCTCATCGAACTGGCGCTGGACCTGCGGTGGTCGTGGGATCACGGCGCGGATGAGTTGTGGCGGCGGCTCGACCCCATGCTTTGGAAGCTCACGCACCACCCCAACGTCGTGCTCCAGACGGTCTCGCGCGAAAAAATCGCGACCGCGCTGGCCGACCCGGATTATCGCCATTTACTCGAAGCCGTGCTCGAGTCGAGGCGGCAGGCGGCTGAAACGCCGGCATGGTTTCAGCAGAAACATCCCAACGCCGCGCTCACCTGCATCGCCTATTTCTGCATGGAGTTCATGCTCAGCGAGGCGCTCGCGATTTATTCCGGCGGGCTTGGCAACGTGGCCGGCGATCAACTCAAGGCAGCCAGCGACCTCGGCGTCCCTGTCGTCGGCGTGGGACTGCTTTATCAACAGGGCTATTTTCGCCAGGTGATCGATCGCGACGGCGCGCAACAAGCGTTCTATCCCTACAACGATCCCGGCCAACTGCCCATCACGCCGGTGCGCCAGGCAAACGGCGAATGGTTGCGGCTGGAGATCGCGTTGCCCGGTTTCTCCGTCTGGCTCCGCGCCTGGCAGGTGCAGGTCGGTCGCGTCAGATTGTATCTGCTCGACACCAATGACGCGGCGAACTTCCCCGCGCATCGCGGGATCACGAGCGAGTTGTATGGCGGCGATGCGGAGCTGCGCCTGAAGCAGGAGTTGGTACTGGGGCTTGGCGGCTGGCGATTGTTGGGCGCGCTCGGGCTCAAACTGGACGTGTGTCATCTCAACGAAGGACATGCGGCCTTCGCGCTGCTGGAGCGCGCTCGGTGCTTCATGGCCGAGACGGGGTGTTCGTTTGCGGTCGCTCTCGCAGCAACGCGGGCAGGGAATCTGTTCACCACGCACACGGCGGTCGCCGCCGGCTTCGATCTTTTTTCGCCGGCCTTGATGGAGCAGTATCTCGGCCGGTATGCGCAGAAGCAACTGGGACTCTCGCTGCACGAATTGCTGGCGCTCGGCCGCCGCAATCCCGATGATATGAACGAGCCGTTCAACATGGCCTACTTCGCGATGCGGGGGAGTGGCGCGGTCAACGGCGTGAGTCGATTGCATGGGCGGGTGAGCCGGCATATTTTTGCTCCGTTGTTTCCGCGGTGGCCGGAGGATGAGGTGCCGGTCGGCCACGTCACCAATGGCGTGCATATGCCGACGTGGGATTCGGCGGCTGCCGACCAGGTCTGGACGGACGCCTGCGGCAAGGAGCGGTGGCTTGGAACGTCGTCGACCCTCGAATCGGATATTCGTCACGTCTCGGACGAAACGCTCTGGACGATGCGCGCCGGCAGCCGGAAAGCGTTGGTGGAATACGCTCGCGAACGCGTTGGCCAACTGATGGCCGTGGGCGGGGCGGGATCGGACGAGATCGCCCGGACTCGAGCTCGCTTGGATCCCGATGTCCTGACGCTGGGCTTCGCGCGCCGCTTTGCGACTTACAAGCGGCCCAACCTTCTGCTGCACGATCCTGAGCGGCTGATCCGGATTTTGAAAAATCCCCAGCGGCCGGCCCAGCTCATCCTCGCCGGCAAAGCGCATCCCGCGGACCAAGCCGGGCAGGCGTTGATCCAGGAATGGACGCGCTTCATCCGACGCAGCGACGCGAGCCCGCCCGTGATTTTCCTCGCCGACTACGACATGTTGCTGGCCGAGCGTCTCGTGCAGGGTGTCGATGTGTGGATC
>DAITQE010000146.1:0-7471 GCA_036833235.1 Opitutus sp. | reverse complement strand
CCGCCGACTGCCGCACAACTGCGGAAGGCGCGGGCGGAGTATGCGGCGCGGAAATATGCGCGATGAACGGATCGCATCATCTGGATGCGAACGTCATCCTCCGGTTTTTGCTCGCGGATAACCCGAAGCAGTCGCCGAAGGCGAAGGAAGTGTTCGCGCTGGCGCAGGCGGGCAGGCTAACCTTGTGCGCCTCGCACGTCACGCTGGCGGAGGTAACGTGGGTGCTGCATTCGTATTACGCGTTCGAGCGGAGCAAGCTCGCGCAAACGCTTCGGGAGTTGATCTTGCACGAAGGTGTGGAGATCGAACACGAGGACGTGGTGCTCGATGCGTTCGAGCGGTTCGGCAAGGTAAACGTCGATTTCATCGACTGCTACACGGCGGCGCTCGCGAAGCACGCGGTATGTCCCGTAATGACCGACGACCGCGATTTTCGGAAGTTCACCGATGTGACGGCGCAGACGCCGACGGAGGTGGTCGCAGCGACGAAGAAGACCGACGCGGAGTCGAAATCGTAACGAGGCTGAAGACGTCAGGTCTTGATTTTTCGGCGTGCGCCGCGCGTTGGCGCCCCCACGATGACGCTGCGCATGCAGGTCTCGTTTGTCGTTCCCCTCTACAATTGCCTTAGCTTCACGCGGGCCATGGTGGCGAGTTTGCAGGCGACGCTGCCGCGCGACCTCCAGCACGAAATCATTCTAGTCGACGACGGCAGTACTGATGGCACGCGCGCGTGGCTGACAACGCTTGGCCCACCGTTTCGCGTGGTGCTGAACGAGCGCAATCTCGGTTATGCCGGTGCCAACAATCGCGGCGCTGCCGTGGCCCAAGGTCGCTTCCTCGTGTTGCTTAACAATGACCTCGTCCTGACTTCGCGTTGGCTGGAGCCCATGCTCGCGGCGCATCACCGGCTCGGTCCTCGCGCCGGAGTCATTGGCAACGTCCAGCGCGACGTCCGCACCGGCGCCGTCGACCACTCGGGAATCTTCATCAATCTCAAAGCGAAACCAGAACACGACCATGCGCTCCCGCCGCGATGGATTCGATTTCTTCGGCCGGTTCGTCGCGTTGTCGCGGTGACGGGCGCTTGCGCGCTCATCGAACGCGCTCTATGGGAAAAGCTCGGCGGGTTCGACGAAGGGTTTTCCAACGGCGGCGAAGATGTGGATTTTTGCCTGCGCGTCCGAGCGGAAGATCGGATCAACGCCGTCGCGCTCCGCAGCATTGTGCGGCACCACATCAGTGCGTCACCCGGGCGAAAATTGCACGACGAGCAGAATAGCCGGCGGCTCGCCAGTAAATGGCGAGGCGAACTCGAACGACTCGCCTGGCATCGGTGGTGCTGGAACTATCTCGATCTAAACTGGACGACCCCTCATTCCGCCATCGACCACGCCGCGGCCAGAGCAGCGCTCTTTTACGCGCTGCGCCTTCGTACTGCTCCTCCAGATATTGCGGTTGCCGGCATGCGTGCCGCGATGGATCGAGAATTCGCCCGCTGGGACAAACTGCTCGGAGTGGCTGCGCCTTCCAGCCGGTAGGTTGCGCGCTCGCCGCGCAACATGACGCGACAGCGCGCCATTCTACGCCGTCCGCCCGACCACGTGGCTGCGAGCGTGAGCGAGTGGTGCGTCCACTCGCTCGCGCTCGCAGCCACGATTGATCGCAGACCCAAAAATAAAAATCCGAAATTGGTGTTACCCGCCCCGCACCACGTCGCGCACCACGGATTGCGGGCGTTGATTGACCTTCAAATACATGCGCCCGATATATTCGCCGATGATGCCGAGCAACACCAACTGCGCTCCGGCAAAGACCAGCAACGCCGCCATGAGCGATCCCCATCCAAACGCCGGCCCTTCATGCGTGAAGCGCAGCCAGACAACCCACGCGAAACCCAGAGTCCCCAGCATCGCCATGGTCAACCCCAGCACCGTGGCGACCCGCAACGGCAGCACGGAAAAATTTATCCAGGCACTCATCCACAACCTGACTAGCCGTCGAAACGTATAGCCACTCGACCCCGCCTGCCGCTGCTCGTGCTTGACCGACAACGAACCGATGCGCTGGGTCACCTGCAGAATCAGTCCGTCAATGTACGGCGCCGGTCCGTCGTTTCTCGCCACTTCCTTCGCAACCAGCGCACTGACGCAACGAAAGCTGGAGAGATAAAAACCTGGCGGTTTTTCGAGCGCCCAATCCGTCATCTGGTTGGTGAACCAGCTGCCGAGATTTCTCCACGTCGAATGCTGCTTCACGGTGTAATGGCCAAACGCGACATCGACGCCGCTTTCCTTCGCGTATTGCCACAAGCGCACCGCTTCCTCCGGCGGATGCTGCCCGTCGTCGTCGAGATTCACAATATGCCGTCCTTGAGATTGCCGCCATCCCGTGAGCACTGCGTTGTGTTCGCCGAAATTCCGCGCGTGCTCGACATACACGATCGGCACCTTTGCGTTTCGTACAAGTTCGAGGCACACCGCCGCGGTTTCATCCGCGCTTCCATCGTTCACCAAAACGATCTCGTGACCGCCCTCAACGTTCAGACCCTCGATCTTCCGGACCAAGGGGCCAATCGTTTCGGCGCTGTTATAAAGGGGCATTACGAAACTAAGCGCGGGGATGGCTGGGGTCATGGCCTGAGCCAACGAAGTATTTCGCGGCACACTCTGTCAATGTCACCGGGAGTCAGCATCGGATGAATCGGAAGGCAAAGCACCTCCGCGCAGGTCCGCTCGGTCTCTGGCAGGGTCACGTTCGGAGCTGCATACGCCGGCTGCCGGTGAATGGGAGTCGGGTAAAGAATGCCGCACATGATTTGCTGCGAAGCCAAATGGTCGCGCAATGCATCCCGCCGGGCGGAGCGAATCACAAATTGATGCCACACCGGCATCGCATCGGCGGATACGACCGGCAGCTCCAAGGGCGCATTGGCCAGATTCGCCAAATACCGCGCTGCCAGTTCAGCGCGCATGGCATTCTCGGAATCAAGATACCGCAATTTCACTCGAAGAATGGCCGCCTGCAGTTCGTCGAGGCGGCTATTGCGTCCCGGAATTTCACTCACGTAGCGCTGCCGCCAGCCGTATTGGCGCAACAACTGCACTCGTTCTGCAATCACCGGATCGCGCGTGAAAACGGCGCCGCCATCGCCTAACGCGCCAAGATTTTTCGTCGGATAAAAGCTGTACGCCGCCGCGTCGCCCCACGTTCCGGTTTTGCGTCCCGCCAGACTGGCGCCGTGCGACTGAGCGCAATCCTCGACCACTTTGGCGCCGTACTCGCGCGCAATTCGCGTGATCGCGGTGAGGTTCGCCGGGTGACCATACAAGTGGACTGGCACAATGGCTTTGATCGCACCCGACTCGCGTCGCACCACTCGCTCCAGCTCCGACGCGGACATCAGCATCGTATCGCGCTCGATCTCCACGAACACGGGGCGCGCGCCAATCTGCTCGATCGCTGAGATCGTCGCGCTGACGGTGTTGGCGACGGTGGCAACCGCGTCCCCGTGCTTCACGCCCACCGCGCGCAGCGCCAGTTCCAACGCGTCAGTCCCGTTCGCAACGCCGAGCACATGGCCACCGCCGTGGTAGTCGGCGAATTCCCGTTCGAAAGCCGCCACCTCCGGCCCAAGAATATATTGTCCACCGGCGAGCACGCGCTGGATGGCGTTTTGGATCTCTGGCGCATGGGCGGTGAAGCCCGCCTTCGGATCGGCCGTGAGTAACAAGCGATCAGCCATGAGCGGGGAGCTCTTCAGCGCGACGACGATGCATGGACGAGCATTGTCGTGACGAGGCTCCGGTGAACAGCCTGTTTTTATTCTCAATACCCAACCTGCTTATTTCATCCATCCTTTCCTCTATCTCGCAGCCGACACCTGCGACGTCATGGCTTCCACCGACCTCGGCGCATGGTCTTTTGTTTTGGAGTCGTAACGTGTAGGCCGCCAGCTCGCTGGCGCGATTGGAGCGCGAGCAAGCTCGCAGCCTACGACGCAACGGATTGCATTATCAAAACGAAAGACCGCCGACCTCGGAGTGGGGAAAGGTGTTTTTTCTGGCCATGGGCCGCGTATTCCCATCGCCTCCCTCGTCCTTCATGAGAGCGTATTTTTTGCGGCGATTGTTGCTGGTTCCGCCCACTTTGTTTGGCATCACGTTAATCGTGTTTTTCATCACGCGCCTGGCCCCGGGTGGGCCGTTGGAGCAGGCGATCATGCAAGCGCAGCAGGTGTCGATGATGGGGCCATCGTCGCGGACGACTGGCCAGGGCACGGCGCTCTCCGTCGAGCAGTTGGAACAATTGAAGCAGTATTACGGTTTCGACAAACCGTGGTACGAGGCCTACGCGCGCTGGCTGGGCAAGGTTCTCCAAGGTGACCTCGGCAGCTCCTATCGCTACAACGAGCCGGTGTGGGATCTGATCACGGCGCGTTTTCCGATCTCGCTCTACTATGGGCTCATCACCCTCGTCCTCACCTACGCGGTTTGTATTCCTCTGGGCGTGCTCAAGGCCATCAAACATCGGACCTGGGTGGACACGGGCACCTCCGTCCTGGTCTTCATGGGCTACGCCGTGCCGGGTTACGTGCTCGGCGCTCTGCTGATCGTGTTCTTTGCCGCCCGGCTGCGGTGGTTTCCGATGGGCGGTTTCGTCAGCAACGATTTCGCCGATCTCGATACTTGGGGCCAGATAACCGACCTCGTCCGCCATTCCGTCCTGCCGCTGGCGTGCTATCTGGTCGGCAGCTTCGCCTTCGTCACTTTGCTGATGAAGAACCATCTGATGGATATTCTCGCCGCTGATTTCATGCGCACCGCGGTGGCGAAGGGTGTCTCCTATCGGCGCTCCGTGCTGAAGCACGCCCTGCGCAACGCACTCATCCCGATCGCCACCAATTTCGGCCAGAACATCACGCTGCTCGTCTTTGGCTCGTTCCTGATCGAAACGATTTTCGACATCAACGGCTTCGGCCTGCTCGGCTATACCTCGACGCTGGACCGCGATTACCCGGTGGTCATGGGCGTGCTCCTCCTCTCCTCGCTCCTCTTGCTGGTGGGAAATATCCTGTCGGATATTCTGGTCGCTCTGGTCGATCCCCGCATCCGCTTCACCTGAGCCCGTTGTCGTCTTGAGCTTCCGATTGAATCCCCTGACCCGCTCAAGCTGCAGCGCTTCCGTTCGATCAAACGGGGATATTTCTCCTTTTTGCTGCTCGCCTTGCTGCTGCTGCTGGCCGCGGCGGCAGAGCTTCTGGTCAGCAGCCGCGCCCTCGTGGTGAAATATCAGGGCCGGTATTTTTTTCCTACCTACACGAGGTTTCACCCCGGCACAGATTTTGGCGAGACATACTCGTACGAGACGAACTACCGCCAGCTTGCTCAAAAGTTTGCGCACGAACGCAGCGGCAACTGGGTGCTGATGCCGCCGGTGCCCTACAACCCCTACGAAAACGACTTCCGGCCTGGGGTGTATCCTCCGACTCCACCGTCATGGACGGAGCGGCATTTTCTGGGCACGGACACCACCGGGCGCGACGTGCTGGCGCGACTGTTCTACGGCTTCCGCACCGCCATGATTTTTTCGTTGCTGTACATGGCCTGCGTGTACCTCCTCGGTATCGTCGTCGGCTGCGCCATGGGATATTTCGGAGGCTCGTTCGACCTGATCACCCAGCGCCTGGTGGAAATCTGGTCGAACATCCCGTTTCTCTACATCGTCATCATCGTGGCCTCGGTCATCACTCCCAATCTCGGCTGGCTGCTTGTGATCGTGGTGCTCTTCTCCTGGACGGGCATGACGTACTACATGCGCACCGCGACGTATAAGGAGAAAGCGCGAGACTATGTGGCTGCGGCTGAAGTGCTGGGGGCCAGCACTGTGCGCATCATCGTCCGGCACGTCCTGCCCAATACGCTCTCGACGATCGTAACGTTCATCCCCTTCACGCTGGCCAACGCCATCACGCTGCTCACCGCCCTCGATTTTCTCGGATTCGGACTCCCTCCGCCCACGCCGAGCTGGGGCGAGTTGTTGCACCAAGGCACCGCCAACCTCGACGCTCCCTGGATCGTCACCTCGACCTTTGTTGCGCTCGTCGTCATCCTGAGTCTGGTCACCTTCATCGGCGAGGCCGTCCGCGAGGCCTTCGATCCAAAAAAATTCACCATCTACGAATGAGTTCCATGCATTGCTTCCTCCGGCCCGGCCGATTTGTCGCTGCGCTGGCTGCACTGGTGTTGGTCTCCGGTTGTGCGAAGAAGCAGACCGAAGCCGCCCGCGACATCGCTCCCGTGGCCGAGGCCTACTACAAGGCTCACCCCGATTTTTTCATTTTTTCCCAGCCCGCGGATCTGCCCAAGGATCTTGTCTGGCAGGATGGCCATGACGTCCGCGAGTTCGCCGACCCGGATGCCAAACGCGGCGGGACGTTGCAGTACACCATCGACGACTTCCCCCGCACGCTGCGTTTTGTCGGCCCGGACCAGAACGGCTCGTTCCGCTCCTACGTTCTCGACGACAACGCCCTGACACTCATCCAGCGCCAGCCGAACACTGGCCAGTACTATCCCGCCCTGGCAAAAGCGTGGGCCCTCGGTTCAGACGGTCGGACGATATATTTCAAGCTCGATCCTGACGCGCGCTATAGCGACGGCGAACCGGTGACGGCCGACGATTACCTCTTTGGGTTCTATTTCTATCGGTCCAAGGACATCGTCGATCCGTGGTCCAACAATTACTACACGGAGAATTTCACCCGGATCACAAAGTACGACGATCACACCATTGCCATCACTTGGAAGGAGGCCAAGCCCGACATTTACGATCGCGTAGGCTCGGTCGTTCCAATTCCGGAGCATTTCTACAAGGACTTTGGATCCGACTTCGTGCAGCGTTATCAATGGACCATGGAGCCCACCACCGGCCCCTATACCGTCCTGCCCCAGGACATTCACAAAGGAAGTTCAATCGATCTGACGCGGGTGAAAAACTGGTGGGCCAGCGACAAGAGATTTTACCGCTACCGCTACAATTTCGACCGCATTCATCTCGAGGTCATCCGCGATCCCAGCAAGGCGTTCGAGGCATTCAAGCGCGGCGATCTCGATGCGTTCGGCCTCAACGGCTTTGCCCTCAGCCTGCCCGAATACTGGTATCAGAAGCTGCCCGACAGCGATCCCGTCGTGCGGAACGGCTACATCGAAAAAGTTACCTTTTTCAACGAGGTTCCGCGCGTGATGTGGGGACTGTATCTCAACGAAGACACGCCCTTGTTGAACAATCACGACGTCCGCGTCGGCATCCAATGCTCCGCCAATTTCGACCTCGTCGACCGAAGCTATTTTCATGGGGATTACGTGCGCATGCAGACCACAGCGGACGGTTACGCCGAGGTGCCTTTTTCTCACGTTCATCCCCGCCCCTTTTCAGTTGAGAAAGCGTTGGATCATTTTGCGCAGTCTGC
>DAITQE010000145.1:0-7493 GCA_036833235.1 Opitutus sp. | reverse complement strand
CTGCGACGAGTTGATTGCCGCCGCTCGCTGGATTTTTCGGAAAGCTTTTTAGCTTGCACGCCGGCGTCGCTCTCTCAGGAAGTCGGCCTCGGTCTGGGCGCCCAGGCGGGCGAATCGCGTTTGCGCGACGTCGTGACCCAGGGTGGATTTACGCGGTTTCGGCGGGCGACGGAGACTCCGTTTAACCTGATCCTCGAAGCGCGGCCATAACGATCGCTGGTGAAGCGGATCGAGCCCCGTTCCCTTTCCTAATTCCTAATTCTTAATTTCGGCAGCGAGCCCTTCGCGATCGCTTTGAACCCAACGGACGTAATGGACGGCGCAACGCGTTGACCTACACAGTGGTCGGAAGGGATCGACGAAGCATTGTCAATTAAGGGTTCTAGTACTCTTCGATGCTCGGGGAGCGAATGAGGCTTCACAGGCGAGCTCACCGCGCGCGATGATCGACTCGATGAAATCTCCTAAGTTCACACCTTTCGGTCGACGAACGCGAAGTTGGATTGCAGTGCCACCAAATGCGGCTGTTTCTGACCGAAATTCTCCGTTCAATGAGTGGATGCCGACCACTCCGCTAACGACGCGAAATACTCCAAGTTCTCGGCCGAGTTCCGACAGAACGAAAAGGCCGAAGCCCGAGTTAGCCCATGGGTCTTCTGGTTCGGCAGAAGCAGTGCGCGTGATCCCGGGCCGCAGCGCCATGCGTAGAGCCTCTTCATCGGTTTCAAGAGAAAAGCGTTCTTCCAAAGAGCGCCGGATGCCACGGCCTTGGTCAACAACAGCCAGTTCAACGGCGCCATCTGTCGATTTCTGTGCGCATAGGACACAGCGGTCGATTTGTGCATGCTCAAAAACGTTGCGAATCACCTCGCGTAGACAGTAGGCGACTGGTGAATTCACTTTCATCTGACTGCTCTGGGTCACGACGCGGGCCAACCGATCACACTCTTGGTGAATGACACTCCCCAGGGGTTTTCCTGTTTCGGCCATTCGGGCATCGAGTTGGGCTTTGGTTAATGTAGTGACTGGAAGCCAACTCGGGCCGCCTGATACAGCGCCGGGATTCCTTCCAACTCCAATGCCGATCCACTGAAAGAAGCCGACGTGGGCTAGATACTCGTGCGCAGGTTCACCCGCACTGACACCTTGGGCGGCAATACCACGATAGTCGCGCTGCCGGAAAAATGCCCTAAGCGCCGCGCCGGCGTAGAGCAAACCAAAGGGCTCGACGCTTCGCAGTGACGCGAAGTCGATAGTCGCCATCGGTGTGACGAGGTGAGAGGATAGACTGGCGGCGAAGCCGAGCGCGGCAGTGGCATCGAGCGAAGTTGGAAGCGCGATGGTGCCCACGCGAGTGTTTAAGGTGTCCGCGCGATCGTGAGCAAGCCCGCCGCGTCGGGGCCACCCGTGAAGAAAGCGAGAGCAAGGTGGCGATCGAGCAGTTCATGGTATCCTTGATTGCCGAAATCCTTAAGACAGTCGTAACACGAGTGTTCGCATTGTGCGGGACAATCGCAGACGTCACGCGCGGTCGCTTCGACTTCCTGCCAGCGCTCGAATGCCTCGGCAACGAAGCCGGCGCCACCAGGCGTCCGGTCATAAAGGACGATCTCTTTGCCGCTGGTCAGCTCAGTGCGCCGGTTGAGAAATCGCCAAGAGACGCCAAGATCGGAGGCGTCCAACTCGAGGCATCGGCATGCGCCTTTGTGCAGTGCGTGGGCGAGAGATTCTATCGAGCCGACAGGCAGCATCGGGCGGATAACGAGACAGTAGCTCTCGAATTGATGCGCAAAGGCGATACCGCGGAAAACGTTCGTGCAGATGCAGCGCTCTGCCGCACCGGTTCGCCCACGTAACGTTTTGTGCTCGGTCGCATTCGTCCCCTGCATCGGAGCGCTTGTTCCGCATACAGGACAAAGCATGAACCCTTTTCGTGAGGGCCCGAGGTTGTAGCGGAAAAGCTGTCCGCGCGGCAGCATCGCGACGCGGAACAGCGGGCTCGCGGAGACAAAGTCAACCTCCGGCACTGCATCAATGAAATGGGTTAGCGATTGCCGCTGGCGGATTAGCGTGCTTTTTGTGAACCGCGCGGTGTCGCGCTGCTTTTTACCATCGAACCGAATACTGAACGCATGCGGTTGGACGAATCCTCGCTTGTGGATGTCACCGATAATTTGGCCGCACACTTCGCAGTGCGACGCTAGGTCTTGCTTGTGTCGTGCCGTTCGAATTTGCGCGCAAGTTGGACACTGTGCGAACCATCTGCGCTCCGGAGCATCTTCGCTTGATGCGATGTAAAGACCACCACTGGCAAAGACCTTCTTCCGCGCAACGACTTGCGCTCCTGGCGCGAACTCCGCTATAGCGATGCCGCGGTCACGACTGAGGTCCACGTCGGAATCGCCGGACCATCGGGACCGACGGGTTTCCAAAGTAACCACATCGAGCGGAAATGCGTAACGCGGCAAGAAGCCGTTCCGGGCGAGAACACTAACGATATCGCCTTCCGATCCGCCGCCGATCAGGTTTTGAATTGAGCGATCCACTTCCTCAATTCGCGCTCCGGCGTCCACTCGTTGTCGGCGCTCGACGAGCAAGGCAATCAATTCTGCGCCAAGCGAAGCTAGTAACGAACGGTACCCCTTCTGCCCGTCAAGCGATCTCGTCTTGGCATCCTCGATCCCGCCAAGGACTTGAAGGAGGACGTTCCCCTCAACGGTGTGGAAAAGATCTGATGCCGCCCGGGCAGCGAGCCACGCTGAGAAATCAAAGTACGTGTCCGGCGGAGTTACCTTGCGCCAAGCCGCAGGGATTTGGGCGCGAGCGTCGGGCGGTAAGAAACCTTCGAGACGGATGCGTTGTTTTCGATCTGGCAGGAATCCCTCAGCGTCGAGCCCTCGCATGTAGGCAGCGAAGGCAACCGCGTTGAAGTGCCGTTGCGCGATGACGCGGTTTTTGAGAAACACCACCGGCGGACGCATTTTGCCCGACATGAGCCGAGCCGGAAACTTCCACATATCGAGGTCGTATTTCGTCCCACGACAGAGCGTGACGCACACGGAATTCTTGTCTGCGCCACGGCCCGACCGGCCGACCCGCTGAACGTAGGAAGCGGGCGTGGGCGGCGCATTGCGCAGCAAGATTTTTTGCAAGTCGCCGATGTTGATACCCATTTCAAACGTCGTGGTGCTGCTAAGCAAGTTGACGCCTTCACCGCGAAACGCTTCCTCGATTTCCTTGGCCAGATCTTTGTTGATCTGCGCGGTGTGTTCCTCAGAGCGCAACGACGCAAAGTGCATCGCGTCGGCGCCGGCTACCCAACGTGCGATGGCGTTCTCCGCTGCGGCATCGAAGGCGCGAGACTCGAGTTGTCCCCGACACTCCTTTCGCGGACAGCAGCCGCGCGCCGACCATGCCGTCACAATGCCGCAACGGTTGCAGACGTGACGATCGCGCGCAGGAAAGACACGAAGGTGGTCGTGAAACAGCTGCCATTTATCATCGCGGTCGCGCTTGAGGATGAGTCGTTCCGTGAAGAGCGACCAAGCACGCTCGGCAGTGTTGAGTGTTGCTGCCGCATTAAGTGATGTAAGGCGACCAAGGTAATCGGTGATTGTATTGTGGCTGTAGCTGGCGTCCTTGTTGATGCGCGGCAGCCAACCGCGTGTGTTACTACGGTTTTCTTTTCGTTCGGCGAAGTAGATATCCGTGCCGACGCGCCCGAAAGCCGCGGCATCGGTCGGCACACGGGCTGGTAGCGTGAAAGCCCGCGCCTTCCGCACAAAGCCGAGGAGTGTTTGCAGCGCTGCATCAGTTTCGTCTTCCGTCATTAATCCATTTGGAAACAGCTCACGGAACTCGAGTCGCGTGCGGTCGTCTACGATGTATTCTACCGCAGCAAGACCAAGATCTTCGGCAGACTCTCGCGCGGAATCTGGCACGCCAAAGTAAGCGAAAAGTTCCGCCTGCCACGCGGCGAGATTGGCGGGTTCTCCGGGGCGCGTTGTCTCCGAATCGTCGGGCAGCCGTGAAATTGGCAGGAAGAATTGCGGATCGTGCGTCGGGTGCCCGCGGTGCTCGTCGGCGATGCAGGCGAGTTCGCGGCCCAGTTCCTCGAATCCCCACGGCTCGTCCCGCGTGCGCAACTGGGCGACTATCTTGCGCCCGAGGTCGTGCGTGAAAGTTTCCTCCTCGAGCAGCGATGGAAAGGCGGCCGCGCGCTGACGATGATCAGTGAATGTGAGCAACTTCCGCGGGTTCACCGATACCGCGCGTGAACCGCCGAGGCCAACGCGGAAATACGCCAACGGCAAAGCCATTGCGAGGCCGGTCTCGTCCTCGGATTCCTGAAACCGTCGTACGAGCTCGACGCCTGAGTTGTTACGGGCTCCACAATTCGGGCAACAGGTCATTGGCCGCTTTACGGCGCGGTCGAGGTTGGCTTGGTCGTGAGCAGGACATTGCCGGTGAAAGATCAGCAAGTCTCGCTCGCCGCCGCCCGCACACGGGTGGGGCTGGCCCAGATCCACTTTCTTGCCGCAGCAAAGGCAAAACGTAATTCGTGCCGGGTTGGCGATGAGATCGAGAGAGTCTTCGTCATCTTCGTCGGGGCGAGCTTGCGTCGGGTAAGGCAGATCATCGTCCACACTGAAGAACGACCAAAAGGAATCTGCCGCCCAGCCGAGCGCCGTATCGAAGTTGTCGAACCGCTCCTCCTGTGGAGCTCTCGCGGTCTCGGGATTCTGCCGGAAACGCGGGCCAAGATCTTGCAATGCGCCGAAAAGGTAGCCGCATTTGCGGCAGGAGACGATTTCGATCAGCCGGGAGGTGTAGCCAGCACGCCGACAATACGGACATTGTCCTTCAGGCGTTTCGTCGTCGCCTTCGGGTTTCCGCGAAAGGAAAATCGCGGGCAATCCGTTATTGCGCGTCCGTTCCGGACAATCGCGCCGCATGCAGAGATGAATGCCCTGCTGCGCTTTCACGAAGTAATGCAGCCGTGTCGGCAGCATGTCCTCGCGCCCTGGCTCGCGCTTGGCTTCGGCCACAATGTCGAGCAACGCGTAAAGAGCCGCTGTGGCTTCGGGTGCGGCAACATCCGGCCACAAATCTTCCGCAGCCTTCGGTGCGAGTCGCGGGTCAGTCAGTATTTCTTTTCGTAAGCGGTGCAGATTGCGATCACGGCCAAGGAGTGCACCGAGTGATTCGTTCGCGTGCATTGAGCTCAGCTGCTGAGCGATTTTGCTTACGGATATGTCGGGATTTGCGCGAAGCGTCTCTGCGGCAGCTATGTAGTCCGCCGGGGTCGGGGCGATGGATGGCTCAGTCAGCAATGGCGTCGCAGATGTACCGTAAATCGGTGTCGTTTCACCGAACGGCGCGTCAAAAAGTCCTTCCGCAAAGGCGCGTACTTTCGCGCGGCTAGCAGGATCGTTCCTGTCGCCGAGGGTCGCGGACGTGGCGATGCAGCGCGGCGTCGGCTGTCCGAGGCGGTCTTTAAGTCGACGAAGTAGATAACCTATTTCCGTCGCTTGTACGCCGCGATAAGCGTGGGCCTCGTCAAGCACGAGAAATTCGAGTCTTGCATCCTCAAAAATCGGCGCATCGACGGGACGCACGAGCAGATATTCGAGCATCGAAAAATTTGTGATGAGCACTTGTGGCCGCTTTGCGCGGATGTCGGCGCGGTTCCGTAGATGATTCGGCGTACGCGCTTCATCAGCCAGTTTCTCAGACAGTTGCCGTTCGATTTTTCTTTGCAGTTCTGGCGAGTCGTCGCCAAATCCGGGCTCAGCGCTCTGAATCCGTTTTTTTATCGATCCCCGCAGGCGTTCCACATGCTCGTGATGGTCACGCGGCGTCTGACCGGTGAACTTTGAAAACGTGAGACTTGGGTACGGCGCGAGTAGTCGCTCCCACTCGTCGAGTTGGTCGTTCACCAACGCGTTGAGTGGATATATAATCACCGCCCGTAATCCTGGGGATGGGTCGCGCAAGAGCGCATCGAGAATCGGGAGTTGAAAGCATAACGTTTTGCCGCTGCTCGTGCCCGTAGCTACGACTACGTTCTCGCCGGCGAGCACTAGGCGCAGGGCATCGGTCTGATGTTTGTAAAGCCCGCGCCCTTGGAGTTTCTCCTTGATCGCACGAACCGCGTCGGCGTGCAGGCCCAATGACTCGGGATCGTCGCCGACGGCGTAGAGCTGTGCACGTTCGAGGAACGGGCCGTTGGCGAGATGCTCCATCGAAAGCTCACGCTCCCAAACTTCGCGAACGAAAGAGAACGCGGGATGAATTCGGAACTGCGCTTTGAGCAATTCGAGATACGGAGCGAAGACCTCCTTTTGAAACCGAGCTGGGAGAGAATCCATCTGTCGCTGCTACCAAAGTCGTGAAACGACTTCGACTCCGAGTTTTTGGCAGGCGTTGCGCACGTCATGACGATCACGCTGCGGCCAGTCGATGTGCAGTTTCGCGGGGAAGCCCGGCTCCGAAATCGCGACGGCGAGCGTGAGAGGCGCCACTCTCCTAACCAGCTCGTAAAGCGAAGAAGTGAGCCCGCAGTATTCGCCGCGAAATCCGGCGCCGGGAGAATTCACCAGCGTGATCCGACTGCGAAAATCTTGGTATCGGTGCCCGCGAGCGACGAGATACCCATGCCTCTCCAGCTTCCGAATCTGATAATAAACGGCGTTCAAATTAATGTCGGCGAACATTGTCACCGCGTTCCGCGCGATGCGTACTTCTTCCCACGTCGCATCGTCCTGCACTTGCGACAAGAGAACCCACGCCATGTAATCGTCCCACGTAGCTGGCCACAGACTCTCCGCGGTCGGAGCCAACAATTCGAAACGACATTCGAGGCGCGAACCAAACATTAGCCGGCCAAGTCGCCGCGACTGAACGTGAAGCGTGTGTTGTCCGCACCAAGTCGCTTCCGGAGGCGACATCGTTTGGAGGTCGAGCGCACTGAGATGGCGCTTAACCGTGGGTGGCAAGGCCGATTGCGGAGGCGCTTCCTCATTCCAACGCCAAAAACAAAAAGCGCGTTCCGCGTTTTCGTAGGACGGATCGTATTGAAACGTGACCCATTTACCGCACGCGGGTTGTCCGTCTATGAAAACAGAGAATTCCGAAGAAATGTTGTCGTCGCGCACAAGGCTCAGCGGCACGTCGAGAAATGGACGAGGCCACAACTCGGAGCGCACTGTCCCGTCCTGCATCACGGAGAAGCGAGCTGCGTTCTTGCGGGTATTACCGCAGAAGACTCTAAGCGTAACGCCTCGCCGCTGCGCGAACTCGATCCAGGCTCCGTCACCAACCTTCAATTTCGGGCGGCGGGACTGGGCGCAGAGCTGAGTAAGAAAAATCGGAGTGCCGTCGTTGAGTTGGCTTTCAAGGTCTATTCTTGGGTCTTCCGGGTCGTGCTGCCATCCGACAAGTTGCGGAGCGAGGCGATGCCGGGAGATCAAGGTATATTGCGAAACAGGAAG
>DAITQE010000144.1:4120-7501 GCA_036833235.1 Opitutus sp. | reverse complement strand
CCACCGTAGCAAACGAGCCGCCAACCAGAATAAGCCCGTCGCTCTGCCGCTTGATCACCGCAACGGGTCCGTCGATGTTGCCGGTGAAATCACTCGTGGTAGTGCCGTCTTTTGTAGTTAGCGCACCGTTCGGGTCGAGCTGCGCGATCCGGAGAACGCCGGTCGTTACCGCTTGATCAGCGCTGTTGGGTTGGAGCGTCGTGAAGCTGCCACCGATGAGAATTCGTCCGCTCGGCAGCACCTCGATCGCCGAGACGGCGTTGTTCGCCGACGGATCGAAACCATCGACTGTGCCGGTTGAGGACAACCGCGCGATCCGGTTGCGACCGACGCCTTGGATGGTGGTAAATCCACCACCGACGAGGATCTCCTGATCGGGTTGAACCGCGAGAGAGAGAACCATCCCGTTGGCGTCGGGATTAAACGCGTCATCCAGCGTGCCGGCGGCATTCAGACGGGCGATGCGGTTGCGGACCGTTGGGCTTGTTGCACCGCCGCCTTGCACGGCCATGAAGCCGCCACCAACGACGATTTTGCCGTCGGCTTGCAAAGCCAGAGCCATGACTTCCGGCGTTAGCGACGTATTGTTGGGATCAATGCTCGGGCTGAAAGTTGCATCGAGCGTTCCATCTGCATTGAGCCGGGCAATGCGAATGCGAGCCGTGCCACCGACTGCGCTAAATTTTCCGCCGATCACGATCTTCCCGTCAGGCTGGAGCACCATCGCGTTGATCTGGCCGTTTACATCCGGGGCGAAGCTCGAATCATCGCGCCCATCGGGTAGCACGCGTGCGATATTGTTGTGAGTCGTTGGCTGGTCGGCGCCGTTCGGTTGAACGGTGGAGAAACTGCCCGCAAGGAGCATCTTCCCGTCAGGCTGGAGCGCGAGCGCGTAAACGTTCCCGTTCACGTTGGGATTAAACCCGTCCGCCGCTGTCGACCCTTGGGCCAGCAAAGCCGGTGATACAAATGCGGTGAGCGCGAGACCGAACACCAGCAACGCGGATCGAAAAGCTGAAGCAATGGGCATGACAAAAAGTCTATTTGTGTGAAACGGAGAGAGCGAAAGAGGGATGTTCACGAAAAAAGGTCAGGGTTTCTCCGTGAAAAAGGGGTCCATGACAAGCCTCCTGCTGGACTGAAGGCAAGCTTGCGCCGGCCTCGGAGAACAATTCCAAAATCGATTGGAAGCCACGGGGCCAGTTAGTGTCTGCACTGAAACTTTTAGTTCCGGCAAAATGGCGTCAGCCCGCTGTCTTGCATCGCAGCCGGTCTGCGCGCCCTAATTTTTCTGAAATTGGGCCATCTGTCATCCCGTGCCATCACGACGGCCGACGGTTGCGTTGAGGCGCGCATGCCGAAAATTTATTTCGCAACCGCGGTCGCCGCCTGCCACCGCAGAGCCATGCAACCGCCAGCTGCCGCCAAAAAAACGCCCGCTTTCAAGAACTGGAGCGTGCCACTTTTACTCGTCGCGGCGTTTTTGCTGTTCGCGAACGGGATTTTCTTTCCGTTTTTCCACGTCACCAAGTTCTGGATGTTCCACGATGCCGTGTCCGTGTTTGGCGGAATCCTCACGTTGTTTCACGAAGGTGAGTACTTCCTCTTCGCCGTGCTGACGGTCTTCACGCTCGTGTTTCCCTGTGCCAAACTCGGGCTGCTCGGGATCATCTGGATCGAACGCGAACACAACCTTACGCGGGTCCACCGGCTTCACCATCGGGTCGAAACACTCGGCAAGTGGTCCATGTTGGACGTCTTCGTGGTCGCGATTCTGATCGTCGCTCTGAAATCGGCCTCCGTGGCCGAGCTTCACATCGGTGTTGGTCTTTATCTGTTCACCTTCTCGGTCATTGCGACCCAACTCGCGTCTGTACTGGTGGCGCGGATGCTCCGTCGCAGTCCACCGCGCTAAATCGCTGTTCAAGCCGCATGCGTCGAAGTGCAGCTTGACGTTCAGACGAGAGCGAATCCTGGAAGCTTGGACCGCGGACCCCGGCGAGTTGGCGGCGCAGATCCAAGCGGAAAGAGCCACGACGCCCAAAGCGTCGTGGCTCGAAACTATACCGCAGTCGAACTAAAGCGTGCCTTCGCATTCGAATCCCAGCCTGATGCGTGGGCTGCGAGCTCGCTCGCAATGAAGCGCCCGCCAGCGCACGGCCTACTCGATAGCGAAGGCACTTCTGTCTTTCAAGACACCGTGGCCACTCGTTTAGAAGTGGTACGCAGCGCCTACCGAATATTCAATGGAGTCCTTGTAATGACGAACCGCATCGTACTGCGCGCGAGCCGTGACGCTCCAGTCCTTGGTTACCCGATACGCGGTTTTGACTCCGAAATCGGCTTCGCTATCATTGAAACCGGTCGCACGGACGAAGTTCACGAAGGGCGTGACCACGACAGCGGGGGCCACTTGGAACTCCGTGCCAACGCCCAGCTTGTACGTGAAGGAATCGTCGTTGGAGCCGCCGCCCTTCTGCCATTGCCAGCCCACCGCGGCGAGCGCGAAGGGGCGGCCCCACGACAAGTTGGTGTAAGCAGTCGCGCCCACCCCGACATCCTGCTGCGTAAAACGGGTGCCCGCATATTTGGCGCGCGCCCAATCGTAGTCGAGGTTCAAATCGATGTTGGCCTTAAAGGGCATATTATAATCGAATGTAAAACCACGAGCGACGCCCGGACTTCCTGCAGTGAGATCAATATAATTATATGCGACCTCGGTGTAACGCGAACCCAGCAATCCGCCGGCCGGGGCCGGTTCGGATGGCGTGGGCACCGCCACATTGGCGCTCTGGGCCGACGCGGACGCCGCTAGGCCCAGCGAAACCGCTGCAGCCAGGATAAAAGAAATAACGTTAGTGTTCTGTTTCATGTTTGTTTGCTTTATTTAGATCCGCCGACCGCGATTTTCATCACAGCAGGCGGGCAGGGTATGACCGCGGTTTTGTCGAAAGTTCCTCAGCTAAAACTTTCTTCTGTGAATGATTTCGCTGGAACTTTTTCGCGTCTGTCGCACCGGCAAACTTGCGATATTATCCGATCCGAGATTAGTAGAGATGCCATGAAACTCCGCTCACTCCTCCTCCCCATCATGATTATCTCTCCGCTCCTCGCCGTATTCGGCCGTGCTGAATCTCTGAAAGTTGGCGATGCGGCCCCCGTCGTTTCCGGCATCACCGATTCGGGCCAGACCCTAAACCTCGGCGATGTCTATAAAGATCACACTTATACTGTGGTGTTCTTCTATCCAAAAGCTCTCACGGGCGGCTGCACCAAGCAGGGCTGCTCTCTTCGCGATGCAAATACGGAGCTCGCGAAACAAGGCGTCGCCATTGTCGGCGTCAGCGTCGATCCCGTGGAAAAACAAAAAGAGTTTAAGGA
>DAITQE010000144.1:2632-4110 GCA_036833235.1 Opitutus sp. | reverse complement strand
GAAAAGAATCATTTTCCTTTTCCTCTCGTCGCCGACACGGACAAAAAAGTCATCAAAGCCTTCGGCCAGCCGGGATTGATGGTGGCGTCGCGCGAATGTTATGTGATCAAAGGGGGCAAGATTGTTTATAAAGATAGCGGCGTGACGGAAAAGCAGGGCGAGAACGTTCTCGCCTTTCTCGCCACGCAGAAGACCTGAACATTCCATACTAGTTTTATTCGCACGCTGTCCGCTACTGCGGACGGCGTTTTTTTTGAGGACCAGCAGCCCACTGCAAAACAAACAACTTCTTGGTGAAACTAGCGGTCCTCATTCAGGCAACGCCATTCATTCCGTCGTGGGCCGCGAGCTTGCTCGCGCTTCAGTCGCGCCAGCAAGCTGGCGGCCTACAAAATGCGATCCCAAAACCGAAGACACGCCCAATGCTCCCGTCCTTGGCGTCTCACAATTCGTCGTCCGCGGAAGCGCGCAGTAAATCGGCCGCGGGATTTTCTCTCACCCGCGCGATCCAGTCGCGAATCAGCGGATACGATGCAGCCGTTTCCATCGGCCACGGCGCGGCCACCAAATCAATCACGCGCAACGCGCCGTCACTACCACGGACAAAATTCCGGGCATGGAGGTCCGCGACCAGCCAGACTTGTCCTCGCTGAAAAAATAGACGCGGGTGATCGCGATTCGCCCGCAGAAAGCGCGACGGTATTTCGATCAGACCCGACGGGAGCGACGCCGACATGTCGTCGCCCTGCGCGAGCGGTTCTCCCAACGCCTGTTTCGCCACGACAATCCCTTCCTGCGTCACGGCGACGACTTCCGTCGCCATGCCGCCGAGCGCGTGGATCAATAACAACTTTTCGAGCAGCCCACGATAATCGCCCAAGCGGGCGGACGCCTGGAGTACGGCTTCTTCCCCGGCTTGAAAACCGAAGACGCTGCCAATCATCTTTTCCTCGCGAGGAAGATAGAATTTGTAGACCGAACCATCGGTTTCGGCGGCAAACGCCCACGCTTCGACGCCGCCCCCAATCCGCCGCAAACGCTCGTTGGGTTCTTCGAGCGGGTTTTCCGCGTCGTCAAGAAAACCGAAATCACTCAGCGCCCGAAGCGGCAGGAGTTCGCGCCACGCGCGGATCGCTGAGCCCAGCGCGGCCCATTCGTCGCCGGCACTTTCCAGCAAACTTACTTCGTCTTCCGCGAGGAGGACGAGATCGCGGTCCGAATCTGCGCGGAGACCGCATTGGGCTGCCGCCGTGCCGAGGCGAGCGAGCGCCGCCAGTCGTCGCTCGTGATCGTGTTGAAGAGCGGCTCGGCCGGCCGCGTCCGGGAGCGTCCGGCCGTGGATGAGAGTGGATTTTCCGGTGAAGGCATCTTGCATGAGTCCGCCATGCGCCAAACGTCAGCGGTGTGCCGCGTGTTGGCAAAAGGTATTTGCCGACATCTTATTCGCACTAAAATTCAAAAAATACGGTGGCGCATCC
>DAITQE010000144.1:0-2622 GCA_036833235.1 Opitutus sp. | reverse complement strand
CATCGTTCCGGACCTAACACATTCAACGACTTGCCCGGGAGGCACGGGCGTCCCGCCAGGCGTCCCGCCCGTGATCATTATAGGCGGGACGCCCATGCCACTTCCGACGATTCTGACTTTGGACTTCTCAGCTCTCAGCTCTCAGCTCTTGACTGAATTGATCCGCGTTAATCCTTCTGCCGAATTCCGGTTAAAACAGTTTCGAAGGATACGCTCCTTGCGCGATCAGCTCTGCGAGCGCAGCAATGACGCGCGGCTTGTCTTCGCGGTAGGTGACGCCGAACCACGATGCGGCAGTTGGCAGTACGCGAACCGTCGCTTCATTCCGGCCGATCATCGTCGAAACAGCAGCGGGAAGATAAAACTCGGCCTTTGGTTCGTTGCCTTGCGCCGCAAGAAATTCGGTGAACTGGCGGTTGAGCGCCGCAAAAAGTTCCGGACCAAATCCCCAGCAGTTCATCGAAACAATTTCGTCTCCCGAAAAAGTCCGCCCCGCTCCAACTTCGTTCGCCGCGATGCCGGCGCGTTCTGTAATCGTCAAAAGCCGGCCGGAAGGCGATGTGGCACAGAGACCACGCGAGACGCCACCGTGCTCCGAGAGTGTATTCGCCAGCCGAAATCCAACCATCGCGAAATCTCCCGGGCGCTGGCCCTCCGCCGCCGTTTGCTGCAAAAATCCGGCAAGCTGGGCAAACGAGTCTGCCCCGTAGAAATCATCGGCGTTGATCACCGCGAACGGCCCGTGCACCGCGTTTCGGGCGCACCACACCGCGTGCCCAGTGCCCCAGGGTTTTTCACGCTCGGGTGGAATCACAAATCCGTCGGGCACCGCGTCGAGGGATTGGTACACGTAATCAACAGCGATCCGGCCGGCATACTTCGTCCCGATCTGCTCGCGAAACACGGCATCGAACTCGCGGCGGATCACGAAAACCACCCGACGAAATCCCGCCCGCACCGCATCAAACACGGCGTAATCCAAGACCGTTTCACCCGACGGGCCAACCGGATCGATTTGCTTGAGGCCGCCGTAACGTGAACCCATGCCGGCAGCCAGGACGAGAAGCGTGGGATGCATCGATCAGATACAGAAGCGCCCGGCCTGCGCGGTCAACGCTCACCGCGCCCACAGTCGTTTCTGCAAGTCGCCGAAGCGGGCGATCACGCTACTTTGCGCCGGATGTCGCCACTGTCCCACGCGCTGCCGCGCGCCCACCCAGACCTCGCGAATCGCACGCGGACTCCCGGCAAATACGACGGCATTCAGCAATTGATCAGGCGCTGCTCCAACGAGCGAAGGATCGAACACGTTCACCGTGAAGAAATCGGCCGGCCGACCCACTTCGATCGCTCCGCCCGGCGCGCCGAGACTGCGCGCACCCGAAACCGTCGCCGCATGAAATAAGCTGCTTGCGAAATCGCCCGGCAATGCAACGCCGCGCTGTTTCTCTGTGCGCACCTGAAATTCCAACAGGCGCAAATCATCCCAGAGGTTGGTCTGCGTGTTGCCGTCGGTTCCCACCGCGATTGTTCCTCCGGCAGCCAGCAATTTGCTGATCGAAAAACCGCCGTCTCCGTGATGCAGCTCTGATGCGGGGCAGGCGCACACGGTCACACGCGCTGTGCCCAGAATTCGGATATCGTCGTCCGTCAGATGCGTGCCATGCAGCGCCACGAAGCGTTTATCCAGCAGACCATTTTCCGCCAGGACCGCCGCCGGAGAGCGACCGTATTCGCTCACGCAGCCAGCATGCTCGTTTGCCTCGGCGCCGAGATGAAGATGCAGCCGCAGGCGCTTGGCACGGGCGTAGGCCGCGACTGTTTTTAAATACTCGATCGGCACCGCGCCCAAGCTGTGCGGAGCGACTCCAATCCACGCCTCGTCGCCAGGATGATTCTTCTCGATGAAATCGCGCAATTTCTCCGTCTCGCGCACGAACTGATCCGCGGAGACCGTGAGCATTCGCGCCGGGCCTGACCCGAGCGGCTGGCGGAAATCGGCGCGCGCGACCGCTCCATTGAGCAGCGCGATCCGCACGCCGACGTCATGCGCCGCCCGGAGAATTTCGCGAGCGGCCAGATTCGGCTCCGCCCACGGCGAACCGTCCGGTTGGTGCTGCAGAAAGTGACTCTCGCCCACGCACGTGATCCCCGAAAGCAACATTTCCAGGAAGGCCATTCGCGCCGCATCGTAAATATCTTCCGCCGAAAGACGGACGAGCGCCCAATCGTGCGCCTCGCGCCAGTTTCCCGCCGGTGCGCGGTCCGCCCGCGGACGGAGCTCGACGCGGCCGCGAAGCACGCGTTCCCACGCCTGTGAATGCGTGTTCACGAGACCCGGCAACGCCGCCTGTCCTGGCAGACGCTTCGCGATCGCGAGGTCCGCGGCTTCGCGCGAAAAACGCGTGATGCGCCCGGCGGCGTCGGCGAAGAACGCGAGGCCAACTTCGAATTTTCCTGCCCCGTAAACGCAGTCCGGCAGCCAGCCAATTTCCTTGGGCGCCCCCGCGTTGGCGGGTTTGGCTGGGGCGGTGGGTTCGGGGTTGGGAGCTTTGTCGCGTGCGCTCATCAAAAGGGTTTGGCAGATTGGGAACGCGTCCGGCCAGTAGCACAACTGCCGAT
>DAITQE010000143.1:0-7506 GCA_036833235.1 Opitutus sp. | reverse complement strand
GTGTAACCCTGTAACCCAAAAAAAGGGGCGGGCGGCCACACAATAACCGCCCGCCCGCTGCTTCTTCATTAACCCCCAAATATTTCGAATCAGGCCGGCGCTAGTTGCGGAGACGTGACCGCCTTGCCAAGGTTCGCTTTGGCCTCATCGAGTGAATCGTAGAATGTCCAATTGCGCGTATCCTCGAAACCCTTGCACTCCGCGACGATCTGCGTATTCGCCACGAGGGCAAACTGCATCGCGAGTTCGCGGCAGGTCTGCATCGCCTGAAAGAGAAGTTTGATCACGCCCATGTGCAGCGTGCGCACCTGATGGGTATCGATGACCACTTTGTTGTGGCCAGCGTCAACCGCCTCGGCGAATTTGGGTTTCAAATACGCAGCCGCCTCGGCAATCGCTGCGGGCGAACAGTTCTCGGGCAGCCGCATCACCATGCAGTCGCCTTCGATCGAATAATAACGTTGGGAGGTATCGAGGTTCATCGCCTTCGCCATCTTCGTCTCGAGTTCCGCCAGATCGATCGGCTTGGTGATGATCGCGCTGAATCCGACGGTCTGCGCCTGCTGTTGCTGCGACGTTTCGGTTTTGACGACGAGCGCGAACACCGGCGTGTACTTGGTCTTGATGTTCGTGCGGATCAGACGGAAGAGCGTGAACGCCGATTCTTCGGGCAGTGAGAGGCTGACCAGCATGATGTCCGGCGGTGTGCGCGAGCAAAAATCAATCGCTTCGCCCTGCGCAGCGACACCGTGGATCTTCCAAGGCGTGTGCTTCAGGCCTTCCTGGATTTGCTGGATGATCGCAGGCTTGTCCTCGACGATCAGAATATCGGCCGGATCAAAAATTGATTTCGCTTTGGTCGGCGTTTCGGAAAGCGGCTTCAAGTCAATGACGCGGCCGGCTTTTTCGAGGAGCACGTCTTCCTTGAACGGCTTCACTAAATAGTCGCGCACGCCGATTTTCGCGATCTTGAGCACGTTGTCGCGACCGCCTTCAGCGGTCAGCATCATCACCGGTATGCCCTTGAGCGCCGGATCGGATTTGAGCTTGGTGAGCATTTCCACGCCATCCATGACCGGCATGGTGACATCGAGGAGAATGAGGTCGGGGTTTTCTTTCGACGCGAGCGCCAGGCCTTCAACGCCGTTCGCGGCTTCGAGGATTTCGCAATCGTACGACTTGAAAGCTTTCCGAACGATGATGCGGACGGTTTTGGAATCGTCCACGGTGAGAATCTTGTAGCGCATGTTGGGTGAGGAAAGGGGGTTACTCCTGGGAGGCGTTATCGTCCTGCTTCATCAGCAGATCGGCGACAATTCGATGGCCGCCGCAGTCGAAGTAATAAATGTGGCGGGTGACCGAGCTGATCGGCTCGATCGTAAAATTGCTGCCGTGCAGAATGGACGGAATCGTCAGCTTGCAGGGATAGCCGGCATCGCAGAGGCCGTTTTTAAAACTGCCCACCGTCATATTGGTGAGTTCGCCAATCGCGTCGTTGATGACTTCGTCACCCGCTTCGGTGAGCTCGGCCTCGGTCATGCCGAGGAGCGTGCAGGTGCACAAACGAGCGAAGCTAAGATCGAGATAAAGATAGATAAGCCCGTTGGCCTCACCGATGAATCCTACGGTGCCGACAACGTGCGGGCGGGGATTGTCGGCGAGCGGCGACTGCGCTGGCCAGACTCCATTGAGGTCGCCGCTAACTGGAGTGAGGGTTGGCTCCTTGCCCAGCATCGTTTTGAACACATCACGGACTGCCCGAGATATATTATCGCGAATGAGACTAACGGTAATTTGCTCGGCGGCAGGCATGACGAACGTAGAGGGATGCAGTGCTTCCCGGTGCTATCGGCGCATTGCCGGCCATGCTTAATAGGATTCTTCCGCACGACGGAAAACGGCGCGTTTCAGGAGCGAACTGGGCCGGACCAAGGGCCACGGCCGCCAGTCGCGCGACTATCACGATCGCCGCGCTGTCTGCACTATCCTATCCTCTCCCGCTCATTCGCTTCGCGAATACGCGATGCTTCTACCGGTCGGGCTCGGGATTTTGGCTTCGATTGTTCGCCAATCCTGCTAAGAGTACAGGTCCTCAATATGTCTTGTGACCTGATTCTCGTTCTCGACGCCCCCTCTCCTCGCGCCATCGCCTCTACCCTCAAACAACTTGCTGGCACCGTCCGCTGGGCCAAAGTTGGGCTGGAGATGTTCACCGCCTGCGGTCCCGACTGCGTCCGTGAAGTCGCAGATTATGGGTACAATGTCTTTCTCGACTTAAAGCTCCATGACATCCCAAACACCGTGGCAAGAGCCGTCGAGTCAACCGCCTCGTTGCCGATCAAAATGCTGACCCTTCACCCCGGCGGCGGTCGCGAAATGATGTCGTGGGCCGTCAAGGCTCAGCAACAGCACGCCCCTGATCTCCTCTTGTTGGGCGTAACCGTCCTCACCTCCATGAGTGCGGGCCAGCTCAACGAAATTGGCGTCGGCGGGTCTCCCGAGGATCAGGTTGTGCGCCTCGGCCGTCTCGCCATCGATGCGGGGTTGCGGGGGCTGGTTTGCTCGCCGCTGGAGATTGCGCCACTTCGCGCGACGCTTCCGGCCAACGTGGCGCTGGTCACTCCGGGTATTCGCTCGCGCGATGCCAAGGGCGACGATCAAACCCGCACGCTGACGCCCGCCGAAGCAGCCCGTGCCGGTGCAAACTACATCGTCGTCGGCCGCCCGATTTTCAAAGCGGCCGATCCAGTCGCCGCGGCCGGGGCGATCCTCGCGGAGCTCGGATCGAAAGGCTGAAGGACTGAAGGGCTGAGAGACTGAATAAAAAACGCCCGCAAACCGATTATAGTCTCTTCAGTCCCTCCGGTCCTACTGCTTTTACTTCTCCAACTTCTACCAACGACCGACGCTCTCCAACTTTCATCCCTTCAGCCCTTTCCACCATGTCCCGTACCGCCGCCATCCTTCTCGCCGCCGGCAACGGAGCGCGTATGCAGGGAGCTGTCTCCGACAAAGTCCTCGCTCCGCTCGCAGGCCGCCCCGTTTTTGCTCACACTGCGGTGGCTTTTATGGCCAGCGGTGTCGCCGATTTCTACGTCGTCGTTTATCGGGACCAGCGGCAGATGACCGAACTCGCGGCTTACGCACCCACACCGTCCGCGCTCGTTCGTGGCGGCCGTGAGCGGCAAGAATCAGTAATGAATGCGCTGGCTTCGTTGCCAGACGATATCGCGTACGTGTTCATTCACGACTGTGCGCGTCCGCTCGTACGACCGGATCAGCTCGTTTCGCTCAATAAGATCGTCCGACGCGAAAACGCCGTCGTCCTCGCGCATCGCATCACCGACACGATCAAAGAGCATACCGTTTTGCGCACGCCGACTGGACAGGACGATTCGCGCCTGCGCACGTTGGACCGCTCCCGCCTCTGGGCGATGGAGACGCCCCAGGTTTTTTCCCGCGATCTCATCGTGCGAGCGTACAGTCGGGTCGCTGCGCTCGGCCGTCACATCACCGATGACGCTGCTGCGGTCGAACTGCTGAAGCATCCGGTCGCGCTGTTGGAGAATCCGTATCCGAACCCTAAGCTCACAACGCCGGCCGATCTCGCGTATCTCGAATTCCTGCTCTCCCAGCCCGGCTCTTAACCATGGTCCGTTATTTTGATGACCCAGTCCGTGCGTCTGTCGTAGGCCGCGAGCTTGCTCGCGCTTAATTCGCGCCAGCAAGCTGGCGGCCTGCAAGTAGCAATGCCAAAATAATAAACCTTCGGACCTCAAATCCTTCGCCTCATGGCTTCTTTTCGCATCGGTCACGGCTATGACATTCACCGGATTGTTTCCGGTCGCCCACTTGTGCTAGGCGGCGTGAAATTCGAAACTGATTTTGGACTTGAAGGACACTCCGACGCCGACTGCCTGACTCACGCGATTTGTGACGCGATTCTCGGAGCTGCGGCGTTGCCGGACATTGGACATTTTTTTCCGAATACGGATCCCGCTTTCAAAAACATCGATTCCCAACTGCTGCTGCAGCGCGTCCGCGCCGAGGTCATGAAGCGAGGGTTCGATCTGGTAAACATCGACGCCACTCTGATTGCTGAAAAGCCGATGATCCAACCGCGCCTCACCGAAATGAAAGCCTCTCTCGCAAAATCCACCGGCCTGCTGCCCGACGAAATCGGACTGAAGGCCACGACCAATGAAGGCGTGGGCGATCTTGGGCGCGGCATCGCGATCGCCGCACACGCTGTCGCACTGCTCCGTCGCTCGTGATGCTTCAATCCGCCGACAGCACCGCCGACCACCACTCTCTGCTGGTCAGCCTCTCGCAGGTTCAAGTGACGCGCGCTACAAACTCGGGCGCGGCAGCGCCGGTAGGTCCCGACCTCCGGGCGGGCAGGTTCGAGACACGGCTTTCCGATTTGCCGTTGCAACTCACGGTTCCCGTAGGCTGCGAGCTTGCTCGCGCTCAAACCGCGCCAGCAAGCTGGCAGCCTACGCTTGCGAAACCAAACCGGAAAACCGTGGGGTTCGGGGTGCGAAATTGCCGGACGGCCCGGCCGGAGATCGGGTCCTACCGCATCCTGACACTGGTCAGCATAATCATCAGCGCGCTTTTCCTCACTGCCTGTGCGCCGCGCGAAACGGCGGTCGAGCGTGGCAACCGCGAACAGATTCTCCATCGCGGCATCGGCCACGATCTCGCCGGTCTCGATCCTCACCTCGCAACGCAAGCGAGCGACTACAGCGTGCTGTCCGCGCTCTTCGAAGGATTGGTCGCAGAGGATCCGGTCGATCTGCATCCAGTTCCTGGAGTCGCCGAGCGCTGGGAACTCTCGCCGGACGGCCTCACCTATACGTTTCATCTTCGCGCAAACGCCCGCTGGAGCAACGGCGAGCCGGTGACTGCGCAGGATTTCATCGGATCATGGCGCCGGATGTTGACCGGCTCGTTCGGCGCCGATTACGCGAATACGCTCTACGTGATTCAAGGGGCGGAGGCCTTCAACAAAGGGCTCGCGGGTTTTGAGCAAGTCGGCCTCTCCGCGCCGGACGCGCGCACGTTACGCGTGAAACTGGAACATGTCACCCCGTACTTTCTTTCGCTAATTAACCACGAGGCGTGGTTCCCAGTTCATCTCCCTACCATTGAAAAATATGGCTCGATTACGGACCGGGCCAATCCATGGGCCCGGCCCGGCCGTTTTGTCGGCAATGGACCGTTCAATTTGAAGGCATGGCGCACCGGTCAGGAAATCATCGTGGAAAAATCCAGCACGTATTGGGACAGCTCGAATGTCCGCCTGCGCGGGATTCATTTTCACGCAATCGACAGCCTCGATGTCGAAGAGCGAACATTTCGCGCGGGCCAGTTGCACGTGACCGACGCATTGCCCCCGGGGAAAATCGAGGCCTATCGTCGCGATGCCCCCCAGTTCCTTCGCATTGACCCGCTGCTCGGCACTTACTTTTACCGCCTGAATACGACCCGGCCTTTTCTGAACGATGTGCGGATCCGTCGCGCTCTCGCGATGGCGGTGAATCGCGAGGCGATTGTTGAAAAAATTCTTCACGGCGGACAACAGCCCGCGCTCGCGCTCACCCCGCCGGGTACCGCGGGCTACACGTCGAGTGCATCGCTCCCCTACGACCTCGATGCCGCGCGACGGTTGCTCGCCGAAGCCGGTTATCCCGGGGGCAAAGGCCTCCCCGCGTTCGATCTGCTGTTCAACACATCCGAATCGCACCGCCTGATCGCCGAGGCGATCCAAGAAATGTGGCGCCGCGACCTCGGCGTTGAAGTCCGCCTCTCCAATCAAGAACGCAAGACCACCCTCGAATCGCGCCGCGCCGGAAATTATCAAATCATGCGTGATAGCTGGATCGGCGACTTCGTCGATCCGGCGACGTTCCTCGATGTCTTCCAGAGCGATTCCGGCAATAATTACACCGGCTGGCAGGACGCCGATTACGACGCGCTCCTGTTCGCCGCGTCCCGGCAAACCGATCCTGCAGCGCGCATCGCTCTGTTCCAAAAAGCAGAAGCGATTTTGCTGAAAGCCGCGCCAATCATTCCCATCTATCATTACACCCACGTTTTCCTGATCGACCCGTCGGTCAAAGGCTGGAATCCGACTCTGCTCGATCATCATCCCTACAAATACGTCTGGCTCGAAAAGTAGAGCGACGACTGTTCGCCCGTGAGAATTAGGAGTCGGAGAACTTGAAACGCGGAGGACGCGAAGAACGCCAGGATTCTCGAGGCCCCATCAAAATCCGGACCTTTCCCGTAGCCGCGAGCGTAAGCGAGTGGACGAAGCACCACTCGCTCACGCTCGCGGCCACAATCTGGCCTCGGTCAAAATGCAGGTAGTGCGCTCGCCGCGCGACGTCCGCGTCGGGGACCGTGCGCGGCGAGCGCGCAACCTACAATTTAATCCAGAATGGATCTGGTTCGGCGATTCAGTTGCGGCATCCAGGACGCTCGGTTTATCTGTAACATCCGTGGTCAAGAAATTCATCTCCTCCGTCGGTTTTTCCTCAGCCGTACTCTGCTTCGTTGGGTTGACGCTGCCGGGTTGCTCAAAACGCGAATCGTCGAAGGTCGTCCCAGAAAAGATTCTTCGCATCAGCCAGCGCAACGAACCGGCCGATCTCGATCCCGCAATCGCCGCGCTGCCGGATGAATTTTTCATCATTCGCGCGCTCAGCGAAGGCCTGGTTACACCCGCTCCCACCCAAACGTCGGGTAACCTATTAGGTTACTCGTCGAATACACCGGGCGATCTTCAAACATCATCGCGATCGACCTCAATGATTTCACCCGTAGCCGCTGTTCTTCCAGCAGCGGCGGATCATTGGAAAATTTCCAACGACGGTCTCGTGTACACCTTTCACCTGCGGCCAAACGCACGTTGGTCGAATGGCGAACCCGTCACCGCCGCGGATTTCGTCGAGTCTTACCGTCGACTGCTCACGCCAGCGACCGGCGCGCCGAAAGCTGCGCTTTTTTTCATGGTGAAAAATGCACGCGCCTTCGCCGCTGGTGAGTTGACCAATTTCAACGACGTTGGTTTTCGCGCGCCAGATCCGGCGACGCTGCTTGTTACTCTCGAACGACCGATGCCGCAGTTTTTGATTTACGCCGCGAGCGGCCCATGGATTCCGACAAATCCGCGGACGGTGGAACGGTACGGTCGAGCGTGGACGCGGCCGGAGAACTTCGTCGGCAATGGACCTTTCACGCTGGCAGAATGGCGTCCGAATCAACGGATCGTCGTGAAAAAGAATCCGGCGTATCACGCATCGTCGGACATCAAGCTGGATGAAATTCACTTTGTGGCGTTCGACAACGGCGACACGGAAGACCGCGCGTACCGCGCCGGCCAGATTGATGTCACGATGGCGGTGCCGGCGAACAAGCTCGACACGTACGCGCGTGAACGGCCGACGGAGTTGCACCACGTGGCGCTCGCCGAGACGCGCTATCTGACGTTCAACACCA
>DAITQE010000142.1:0-7530 GCA_036833235.1 Opitutus sp. | reverse complement strand
GGGCAGGATTGCGCAACGCGAAAGCTGCAACCGCCGCAATTTCCGGCGGAACGGTGGCGGAGAAAAACAGCGTCTGCCGTTCACGCGGGCAGCGGGCGATGATGTCTTTGACGACGGGCAAAAAGCCCATGTCGAGCATGCGATCGACTTCATCGAGGACCAAAATACTGATGTCTTGAAGGCTGATGGTTCGCTCTTTCAGATAGTCCATCAACCGGCCGGGTGTCGCGACCATGATATCGACGCCGCGTTTGAGCTCGGTCCGTTGATGACCGTAGCCAACGCCGCCGAAAATGGCGACGGTGCGAAGATCGGTGAAGCGCGCGAAATCGCGGAATGCGGTTTCGACTTGAGCGGCGAGTTCGCGAGTGGGTTCCAGGACGAGGACGCGCGGACGTCCATGGACACCAAGACGCGAGAGAATCGGGAGGGCGAATGCGGCGGTTTTGCCAGTGCCGGTTTGGGCGGACGCGATGAGATCGCCGCCGCCAAGCACGATGGGAATCGCGCGCAACTGAATTGGAGTTGGATCGGTGTAACCGGCGGCTTGAACGCCGCGGAGAACCGAGTCGGAAAGATTAAGAGCTTTGAAAAGCATGAGAAAATGGTGCGAGAGACTAGAGGGGGCGTTCTGCTGGACAGCAGAATCGCGCCACGCCCGCATCGCGGGCATGTTGCGCGGCAAGCGCGCAATCTACCGGGCTGTGTCCCGCACGGCTGGGAATAAAAACAAAAAAAGGACGAAGCCCCAAAGGAGCTCCGTCCCTCGAAAAATCAATTCGTTAGAACGATTCGATTAGTAACGGCGCTCGCCGCGATCGCGGCCGCCACCGCCACCGAAACCGCCACGGCGTTCGCCGCCGCCGCCACCGAAACCACGGCCGCCACCGCCGAAGCCGCCACCTGGGCGCTCTTCCTTGGGACGGGCTTCATTGACAGTGAGCTGACGGCCACCGAGATCGGTGCCATTCAGCTTCTCGGCGGCGGCTTTCGCCTCATCGCCGGTGCCCATGGTGACGAACGCGAAGCCACGGGGGCGTCCCGTCATCTTGTCCATGGCGACGTACACGTCGGTGACGGAACCGAATTGGCCGAAAGCCGAGCGGAGCTCGTCTTCGGTGGTCTTGAACGACAGGTTACCGACGTACAGTTTAGAATTACTCATTAGTGATGTCTCGTAGATCCACCGTCCGCTGCCAGTCCGTTCCCACCTTGGGTTTCGAAATCATCACTTAAGCCAACGCTCAGCCTACGACTCACCAGATACTGTCATCTAACGCTTTCTCTAACGATGCACCACAAGGACGCACGCGAAGAAATCCAACGCAAGGTAATTCGCGGAGTACCGCAGCTCAACCGCGGCTTCTTCTGACGGTTTTCTGGCAATCACGGCGGCGGATTGGCGGGAGCTCGCAACAGCTCGTGAACCATCGTGAGGAGTGCCTCGGGCCGGAAGGGCTTCACGAGCAGCGCGTGAGAGACCTGCTGACGTGAGAGTTCGCCGCCGCTGTTTTCTCCGAGTCCGGTGACGACGATGATTTTTACCGCCGGGTTGAGGCGGTGGACGATTCCCGCCAGCGCGATGCCATCGAGATTGGGCATGCTCAAATCCGTGATGACAACGCGGATCTCTTTACTGCGTGGAGCGAACAGCGCAATCGCTTCGCCGCCATCAGCGGCGGTCAGCACGCGATAGCCGTGTCGGGAAAGCATCGTCGCGGACATGTTGCGAATGCCGGCTTCGTCATCGACAACAAGGACGAGTTCGCCTGCGCCACGCGCGGCCAGAGGCGACATGGTGGCGGCCCCGCCTTGTCCGGTTCGATTTTCGGCGGCTTCCAAATACATGCGGAACGTGGTGCCCCGGCCCGCCGCGGTACTGACGGTGATAAAGCCGTTGTGGCTTTCGATGATGCCACGCACCGTGGACAGCCCAAGGCCCGTGCCTTTGTCGACGGCTTTGGTGGTGAAAAAAGGCTCCCACATGTGAGCGAGGACGTCAGGGGCGATGCCGGTGCCAGTGTCTTGAACGTTCAGCACGAGAAAGGAGCCCGGGCGGCCGCCTTCAATTTGCGCGGCAGCCGCGGAGTCGAGCACGCAATTTTCGCTCCGTAACGTCAGCGTGCCGCCGTTCGGCATCGCGTCGCGGGCGTTGACGCAGAGGTTAAGCAAAACTTGGTGCAGCTGAGTCGGATTTCCCTTGATCGGCCAGATGTCAGAGGGGATTTCGTCATGCAGCCGAATGGATTTTGGAAACGTCTCCTGGGCGAACCCCGCAATATCGCGGAGGAGATGTTTCACTTGAATCAGACGGTGTTCGCCGTCCGCGCCGTGAACGAAGGAAAGGATTTGGCGCACGAGAGCGGCGCCGCGTTCTGCGCTCTTTTCCAACGTGGTGATCATGCGGAGATCGCCGGGATCGGAGGTCGTGTCTCGAAGCATCGGCGCGGCGAGCAAGATCGGCGCAAGGATGTTGTTCAAATCGTGAGCGATTCCCGCTGCGAGCATCCCGACGCTCTCGAGGCGCTGGGCACGAAAGAACTGCTCCTCCATTCGCTTCTTTGCTGTCACATCGGTGGCGATCGACAATCTTCCTTCGGGCCGCCCTGCCTGATCGCGGATGATCGTCACCCGGCTGTCCATGATGTGAATGGCGCCGTTTTTATCGGGCAGCCGCACCTCTCCACGCCATTCGCCCTGAATGTCGGTCGATTTTCGGGCCGCATCGATTTCCGTGACTGTCTCAGCAGGGAATAAGTCGGTGTCTTGTCGCCCAACGGCTTCGGCAGCGGTCCAGCCGAGAGTAAGCTCTGCGCCGCGATTCCAAAAAGTAACTCGGTTCGCGAGATCAGTAGCTACGATGGTATCGCTTGCCTTGTTGAGAATATCGGCCTGATCGCGAAGCCGTCGTTCGGTGTCATACCGGCTGAGGCAGATCGCGGCGGTGTGAAGTGCGATATCCACCAAGTGACGGTGTTGTCCCGTCGGTGGCTTGGGGTCCCTCAGGTAAACGGCGAAAACTCCGAGGAGATGCTGATGCACATCGAAAATCGGCGACGACCAGCAGGCACGTAGCCCCAACGGAAGTGCAAGCTGCCGGTAATTATTCCAAAGCGGATCCGTGGCGATGTCCTCGACGACAACCGTTGCGCGGCGGTAAGCCGCCGTGCCGCATGAGCCGACGTCGGGGCCAATGCTTTGCCCGTCGATCGCGTCCGTGAATGACATTGGCAAACGCGGTGCGGCGCAATGACGGAGCCGCTGACCATCTTCAATCAGAAGAATGGAGCAGATCATTTCGTCGCACTGCTGCTCAATAAACGTAAGCAGCGCCGTAAGCGTATCGGTCAGCGGCTCTCCGCCAGCGATCATCTCCAGCACCTGATTTTGGCCGTTAACGAGCGCCTCAGTCTGCTTTCGCGCCGTCAGATCTCTCATCACCGTCGAAAAATACTCAACCGAACCGTCAGGCCCACGGTGCGCAATAAGCACCTGTGAAACGGGAATGCAGTGGCCATCGCGCGACAGCAAAACGGATTCTCCGGACCAGGTCCCTTCGCGCGTGGCGATCGCGAGACTTTCCTTCACCGCCGCGTGAAACTCAGCAGGGCGAATGGATAAAATACGCAGATCCGTCGGCAGCGGACCTCCTGGCAACGCCAACATTTCTCGAGCGGCGCGATTTAGATAAGCCAAGCTCCCATCTGGATTCGCCAGACCAACAAAATCCGGGCTGTTTTCGAGCGTGGACGCGAGGCGCTCGCGCTCAGCCTCCATCGCACGGACACGCTTCTGTTGATGACTCTCCCGCACGGCGCTTCGAATCGCTGTCACCAGCCGCTTCACTCGATCTTTTAATACATAATCGCTGGCGCCGGCCCGGACCGCCTCGATCGCGCGATCCTCGCCGATATTTCCGGAGAGAAAGATGAACGGCGTCTCCGGCGCTTCCTGTCGCGCGATTCTCAGCGCATCAATGCCATCGAAGCCGATAAGCGCAAAATCAGAAAGCACGACGTCGAAACCCGGCTTCCCGATCGCAGCACGAAACGCTGCCTCGGTTGCCACGAGGGTGACTTCGGAGTCAGGCAGCTCGTCGGCGAGCAATCTTTTCACAAGTTCGGCGTCTTGACGGTTGTCTTCGAGATGCAGGATTTTCATGGCAGGCAGCGCGTGAGCCACTCAAGCGGCGTCAGGTGGAAATCAGAGGTGCTGGCGTGGGACCTTGTACGTGTGGAAGCGAAAAATAAAACGTGGCCCCGTCGTTCGGAACCGCTTCGGCCCACGTGCGTCCTCCGTGTCGGGTGATGATGCGCCGGACGTTGGCCAAACCTATTCCGGTGCCTTGGAATTCAGCTTCTGAATGCAGGCGCTGAAAAACACCGAACAGTTTCGCCGCGTATTTCATATCGAAGCCCACTCCATTGTCTTTCACGAAGAACACTTGTTCGGAAGAGTTCGCCGGGTCATTCAGGCTTCCTATCTCGATGCAGGGCGCCGGGGCTTTGGAACTGTATTTGATCGCGTTCTCCACCAGGTTTAACCAAACTTGCCGCAGCATCGCCGCGTCAGCCTGGACCGGTGGCATCGGATGAATCTGCCATTCGATTCGAGCATCTCGATCCAAGCCTGCATCGCGAATGACAGCCGCGATGAGACGATCGTGATCGATGTTGCCGACAGCCATTTGGACCCGTCCCATGCGAGAGAACGTCAACAGATCGTCGATCAGCCGGCCCATGCGGCGTGCCGACTCTGCGATCACCGTGAGATATCGCCGGCCTTGCTCATCGAGTGCCTGCTCCGCATGTCGCGACAGCAGGCTGGCGAATCCATCGATATGCCGGAGTGGCGCACGCAGATCATGCGAGACGGAATAGGAGAACGATTCGAGCTCCTTGTTGGCGATTTCCAGCCGCGCATTCTGCAGCTGGAGATCAGTATTGAGTTGGCGGATTCGCTCTTCAGCTTCCCGGCGACGCGTCAGATCGCGAGTGATTTTGGTAAAGCCGATGAGTTGCTGTTCCTGATCGCGAATGACCGTCATGATCACACTGGCCCAGTACGTGGTGCCGTCTTGGCGCGCGCGCCATCCCTCACACTCGAATCGGCCGACGTCCGCTGTTTCCCGGAGATGTCGTTCGGGTGCACCATTACGCATTTCCTGCTCAATGTAGAATCGAGAAAAGCTTTGCCCGAGGATCTCGTCCGCGCGGTAGCCTGTGACCCGCTCGGCGCCGGGGCTCCAACTGACGATCCGTCCTTCGGGATCCAGCATTAAAATCGCATAATCTTTGATGCTGTCGATCATCTGACGGAAGTGCTCTTCGCTTTGCCTGAGCGCTTCCTCCGCCGTCCGCCGGGCGCGAAAATCCCGTGCCACCATCAAAGCGGCGCCGATGATGAACACGAGCGCACAAGCGCTGCCGACGATGGCCGATTCGATGGTCGAACGGGCGGCTCGGCGTGTTTTGCTCACGCGCTCCGCGAGGAGGCTGCGCTCGGAACTTTCCATTTCGTGGACCGCCTGCCGGACGTGTTCTACGGCTTCCTGGCTTCGCAGCGACGCACCCGTTTCCCACAACGAGTCTATTCCCTGAGCGCGGCGGGCGGCTCTGCGCTGAAGCATTTGCTCAGACGCCTCGGCCACCAGCGGCTCAAGTTGGTCCAACGCGCGCTGTTGCGTGGGATTATCATTCACCAGCTGGCGCAGTCTCTGACGCGCCTGAGACACTTCCTCGCGAGCCTGTTCAAAAGATCCGAAGACATTTTCGCTGCCCGACAAAACATATCCTCCGGTTCTGTTTTGCATTGCCAGCACCCCAAGCACCAGCCGCTCCAACTCCGACAGCACCTCGTGCGTGTGATTGACCCCTTCGAATGTCGCATCGAATCGGACGGCGTTCCACACCGCTGCTGCAGTGATCAGAAGCAGTACCAAGACGGCTACTCCGAAGCCGGCAGCGATTTTATTTTCGATGGAAACTCTCAAGCGCGAGTCACGGAGTATTACTGAAGCGAGGTCGGAGGACGATACACTGGGCGGCAACTCCGTCGTTTTTGCAATTTATTCACGAGCAAAGCGCAATCGACTCGCGGTCCGCGGGTCGGACTTTGCCCGACGGCGGACCCACGGCCAATTCATTGAGACTGCTGTCCGGCGCCTGACTTTGGCAGCAAGCGCGCAATCACGACAAAGAGAACCACGACGACAACTCCGAGAGCGGCCCACAACGCGACGCCTCCACCCAACCCTACGAGAAGCGCTTTCGAGCCGCCGCCAATTGATTCTTCATCGCCAGGCGTCGCCGCTTGTTTTTCTCGGTTGAGCAGCTGGTTCGCCACCAGCCGCAGATCATATTTCGGCGCATTGACCGTCTCTAATCCGTAGTAGAGGTGGAAGAATTTCGAATCCGCACGGAAAAGGAGTCGAATCACCGGATAGTCGGCTCGCACGCTTGCGAGCGAAATCGGCGGGTTGTCTCCATTGTCGATTTCGATTTCCAACGTACTCGTTTGCGGCCTCGCCGTAAGCGCAATTGCCCGGCGCCGCTCGTGGTGATCAGGCGTTTCGTTCCACAGGACCGAATTGGACAACGCGCGGCGGAAGGTCTCGCCGCGTGAATCCTGGATCGTCTCGAAAACCTCGACGGTTCGGCTAAACAACGTTGTTTCAGATTCGAGCGTTAAACGCTGGATCGGCAGTCGTGCGCGCGGGAGAATCACGCGCCAGCGGCTGGTCCGTGGCTGCTTCGGATCGTCCGCGCTGGTGGGAACGATCGTCAACGGACGCAGGAGCGATGTGCGTTCGAGTAGGTAAGGCACTTGGTGGCCGTCACGCATCAGGCGCAGATCACCTAAACCCGGTTGCGCATGCGCCAGCACGTCCAGATCAAGCTCCATCTCCTGCACGCCGGCTACGGCTGGCGTCACGCTTTTTCGAAATTTCCATTTCGACGTATCGAGCGCAGAACCGAGCAGCGGCATGTCCGCGAGCCGGTCAACTGGGTGAAAATTGGGATTCGGAAAAGCACGACCGATGGTTGCGTGGGTTTTCGGAAGCGTTCGCAGGTCAGCGGAAAATTCCGCCAGATCGTACCGCGGCGGAGGAATATCGGCATGACCGGTCAAGATCACATACGTGCCGGGGGCTTTGGCATTGAACGTCAACCAGACCGGACGTCGCCACACGAACGCACGTTCAATGGAGAGCGGCGTGTTGCTTTCGTTCTGAACGTGGACCTCGAGTTCGCGCGCCGCATTCGAAACATCCAACGGTACACGCACCTGCTCGCGCAACGCTTGCTGTGGCGACTGATAGCGGGAAATGAATCCGCGCGCTACCGTCTGCTCAGTGGATTCGCCGTCAACGAGTCGGCGTTCGTTGACGCGCACCGTCCGTGAAAAAATCCGATCGCTCACGACGAAATCGATCGCGGCGAGCGGCAAATGGCGCGCAGGCAGTTCCAGCGTCAGCACCGTTTCGCTCGCGAACTCTTCGCGCTTCGTGATGGCAGCGTCGACCCGGAG
>DAITQE010000141.1:1792-7572 GCA_036833235.1 Opitutus sp. | reverse complement strand
ATCCAATGCAGCGGCGCAAAGCGAAGACCCTTGGCGTCGAGTTCGTGAGCGAGCGCCGTGTCGTTGCCCACGGAGGGCCAGATCGAATTCATGAGCTTCACGTGCAACTCGTCGTGCAACGTGCGAGTAAGGCCGGCGGGATCCGGGTAGCGTTTCTTGTCCCAGGTCATTCCGCTCCAGGTGCCGTCCTTGTCGCCGCCCCAGTATTGCCAGTCCTGCACGATGTAATCCAGGGGGAAGCCGTCCTTGCGGAAAGCGCGCACGACCTCGATGAGGCGATCCTGGGTCTTGTAGCGCTCCTTGCTCATGAAGAGTCCGAAAGCGGCCTTTGGGAACATTGGCGCCGCGCCGGTGAGAGTGCGATAGCCGGCTATCACGCCGTCCATCGTGTCGCTGGCGACGAAATAATAATCGACGCCGGCCGGCGCGCTCTCGGCCCAGAGCGTCGCGCCACTCGCGTCGTCCTTGAAGGTCATCTTCGAGTAGATATCCCACAGGATGCCGTAACGCTTCGTGGAGATCATGAAGGGCACGACGATGCCGATGTTCGTCTGGACGAGCAGCACGTCCTGGCCGCGGTAGTCCATGTAGGGGTGATTGTATTGGCCGAGGCCATACAGTGATTCGTCCGGAGCGAGCGTGAAGGTGTGCGTGACTTCGTAGGTAGGCTCGCCGGAGATTGTCACTTCCTTGATCGTATCCGGATGCTCCGAGCGCTCGCGCGTGAGGACTTTGCCGTCGCCGCCGAAGAACGTGAGCGCGCCACTCTGCTTGTCGGCGACGATGCGTAGTTTTTCCGCGATGACGGTGAGAGCCGTGGGCGATTCTTCGATCGTGAAGTCAACCGGCGCGGGCTTCGCCACGACTGCCAGACTGGGTTGCATCGTGTGCGGCTCACCGAGGTTCGCGTTCACGCGGACGAGGTTCGGGCCATAGAAGATGACGTTCTTGGTGATGCCCGCGGCGCGGAATTGGACGCCGGCTTCTAGACGGACAAACGAGAATCCGTGCTCGGTCGCAGCGGTCACGGCGTGGAGCTGGCCGGCCTCGTCGAGGCCAGTGCTCGCATGGAGCGTGGAGCCGAGCGAGAGCAACGCAGCGACGAGGGCGAATTTTGGCGTGCGTAGAGTGATCATCAGAGAAAGCAGAAAAGATTTACGCTTTGGGCGGCACCTCACGCCTGCGACAATTTGCGTGACGGGTTTCATTGAGTGGAAATTTGGAATACCGTCGCAATCTCGCTCAACGGGCCGTGTGGCACCTCGATCGTCAGAGCCTCGGCCATCTGCGACCAGCGGACTGGTTCGCTTCCGCCGAGCATCGACACGCCGGTGATTTTTGCCGTCAGCAACTTTGCGTCAGTGCCGAGTGATTTGATGTGCATTGCGGCCTTGGGCGCGCCCATGACAAAGGCGTAGAGCACGCCGCCTTTCGTGGTGAAGCGGATGTCCTCAGCGGTGAAAGGTTTTCCTTTTCCTTCATTGAAACCCTGGCCATGGAGCGCCGTCGCCGCGGCCATCTGCGGACCTTCGCCCAAAACCTTCCACGGGCGCGTGCCGTGGATCGCTTGCTGATTCACCTGCATCCAGTCGGCGATGCCTTCAACGATCGCGAGTTCGTCGCTGTCGGGCGTGCCGTCGCCACGGAGCGGAATGTTGAGGAGCAGGTTCCCATTCTTGCTGACGACGTCGATCAACATGTGCACGACGGTCTTCGCGGTCTTGTAGCCGTGATGCTCGAAGATGCTGGTCTCGTAATGCCAGTTGCCGATGCATGTATCGGTCTGGAATGGCTGCGGCTCGATCGCATTGCTGGTGCCGCGCTCGATATCCCACGCCATGCATTTGCGCTGCTCCGCGTCGAGGACTTTGTTGAACATCACGCCGTCGTCGCCGTGCCACTGATTGTTCCGATTGTAGAAGTGCGCGGCGATCTTCAGTCCTGCGTCGCTCACCGGCCAGAGTGGCAGCGCGGTGTCGTCGAAATAAATGAGATCGGGATGGTACTTGTCGATCAGGTCGATCGTGCGGTTGTAGAACTTCTCGCAGTAGGCTTGGTCGGGCGGAGTCACACCGTTGCCCCAGTCCCAGCGTTCGTGAATCTTGCCGGGCTCATCGAAGTCCGGGGCGGGCTTGTGCCGCTGCTCGTAGAGATCCTGCGGGTCGAGGCCTTCCCACCATGTGCCTTTGCCCTCTTTGGCCGTAAGCTTGCCATCGTACGGCACGCCGGCGAGCGGGCCTTTTTTATCGGCGCCCTGCGAAGGCTCATACCAGCTCCAGGCGTGGGCCGCGTGAACACTGACGCCGAACTTCAGGCCGTTGGCGCGGGCGGCCTTGGCCCAGCCGGCGATGATGTCCTTGTGCGGGCCGACGCGCACGGAATTCCACGGTTGGTATTTCGAATCCCAGAGGTCAAAGTTGTCGTGGTGATTGGCGAGCGCGAAGAAATACTCGGCACCGGCGCGCTTGTAGAGCGCGACGAGCTTGTCGGGGTCCCACTTTTCCGCCTTCCAACGGTGGATGACGTCCTTGAAACCCGCCTTTGAGGGATGACCGTAATGCTCACGGTGAAACGCGGTGACGTTCTGGCCCCACAGTGGACCGTTTTCGAAATACAGGTTGCGCGCATACCAGTCGCCCATGCCCGGTTCGCACTGCGGTCCCCAGTGCGCCCAGATGCCGAATTTTGCGTCGCGAAACCACTTGGGCACCCGGTACTGTTTTAGCGAATCCCAATTCGGCTGGAATTTTCCAGTGGCCACCGGCTCCTTGGCGGTGCTGACGATTACGGTCGGCGTGGCGGTGGACGGGATTGCGCCGTTGAGCGCAACCGAGGCGCTGAGTGCCGCGGAGCCGAGGAGAATGCGATAGGGAATTTTCATGAGAAGATTTCCGGGCTGACCGATGACCAACACAAGAGGGGGCGATGCGCTAAGCTAAGGTTGCGGCGGGTCTCAGAGCATCCCGCCGCGAGCGGGCTCTAACTTACTTCACATCTTGGGGAAGGCATCGATAGTTGGATGAGCGGGCGAATGACAAAGGGCTCGCGCGATACGCCGGTCGGAAGAACCGCGAGTGAGTGGAGAGAGAAAGGGGGTTGATCGGAGACGGGCTTTCGGGACGGGCGAGGCGCCCGGAGGGGAAGGGTTCGCATGACACGCCGAATGTCGCCATCGTCCCGCGAACAGCGCGCAGGAGCATCACTGACGTTCCTTTACCGTCACATTTCGCATCCAGCATGACGGCAAGCTTTCCCCCGGTCGGACGATCGTCGTTTTGTGACGAGGAGACGCGCCTAATCGGTGTCGAGAAATTCGAGGATGACAGGCCACGCGTGCCGATCGTCGACAAAGAATTCGTGTCCGGCTTCGAAGATCACGAGTTTCGCGTCGTGTAGCGGGTGAGGGGATCGTGCTCCTGAAGAAGATCGAGCCGCTGTTCCCGTTTGGCTTCGGGCTGAGTCACACGACGTTCGCGTTCTCCGGTACCCGAAGCTCACCCGCTCTTCCTCGTTTGCCGATCTCGCGGCCAACCCGCGGGGCCGGCCGATTTACGACCAGATCACGAATCCGAAACTTCGGATGAACGCCGCGCGTCCTTGCTCGCATGAACCGAGCAAAACCGAAGGAGAGCAAAGACTCCCGCGCAAGCAGTCTCGACGCCTTTAGTGAACGGGGAATGCGTTTCACGACGACGGCGGTCAACGACGGCCCCGGCGGAGCTGAGCGGCAGCCCGGCTTGAACCTTGGGGAGGCACCACGATGAGACATTTCCTGAGTTGTATCAGTTTCTCCATTGCCGCTGTGGCGGCCGCGGCGGCCTCCAGCTCGACGTTGCCGGACGGCACCGAATTTCCGGTGTGGGAGCAACCGCTGCAGGTCACCAAAACCTACTACGTGGACGGCCAGGCTGGGGCGGCCGATGACTCGGGCCCGGGCACGCCGGAGCGGCCGTTCAAGACCGTCAACCATGCGGCGCAGGTGTTGCAGCCAGGCGAGCGGGTGGTGATCGCGGCCGGCGTTTACCGCGAATTTGTGCAGCCCGCGCGTGGCGGCACCGGACCAGACGCGATGATCAGCTATGAAGCGGCGCCGGGTGCGAAGGTCGTGCTCAAAGGCTCGGCGGTGGTCACGGATTGGAAACCGAGTGAGGGCTGGAATACCGGCATCGACCCCCAGACGAAGGAACCGGTCAAAGCGTGGGAACTGCGCCTCGATCCGAAGCTGTTTCCGAACGGCTACAACCCGTTCGAAGTGGATAACGTCATCGGCAACCGCTACTGGATCAATTACGCCAAGGACAACATGGCGACCTACTTCCGGCGCCGCGGCCTGGTGTTTGTCGATGGCAGACCGCTGGAGCCGGTGGAATCGCCGACGCAGCTGGCCGCGCCTTCGCCGCGTTCATTGAACTTCTTCAGCGAGGTCCACTGGTCGCCGCTGTTCGAAGAGTTCTCGCCTTATGCCGGCAAGGTGTGGGTGGAACCGAACGGCATGACGCTGCACATCCGCCTGGCGCACGACGACGATCCGGCAAACCACACCATTGAGATCACGACGCAGGAGCAGATTTTCTCTCCGGCGAAGCGGTACCAGTCCTACATCCGCGTAAAGGGAATCACGTTTGTGCACGCCGGGAACGGATTTCCTGTGCCGCAGCGGGGCATGGTTTCGACCAATCGCGGCCATCACTTTATTTTTGAAGACAATACCTTCGAGTGGGCCAACAGCGTCGGTCTCGACATCGGCAATGAAGATTGGGCGGCTTCGCGCCCGCCGCAGCCTGTCGGCTTTGATGTCATTCGCCACAACACCTTTCGCTACTGCGGCATCGAGGGTTTGGGCGGGACCGGCGGGCCGGAGAACGTTCTGGTGGAGAAAAATCTCTTCGAGTGGATCGGGTGGCAGGACGCAGCGCGGATGTCGGAGTCTGGCGGGACCAAGATGCACGTCGCGAAGAACCTGCTCTTCCGCCACAACGTCATCCGGCACATTCGCCACGGCAACGGTCTCTGGCTCGACATTGGCAATGCGAACGACCGCATCACGGGCAACGTGTTTGCCGACATTCCCGGCGAGGTGAATCCGCACGCGATTCACATCGAGGGCAGCAACGACCTGAACCAGATCGACAATAATATCTTCGACCACCTGACGGGCGCGATTCTCATCCGCGACACCAACAACGTGATCATCGCCTACAACCTTTTCCTCCACTGCGCCGAGGTGGGCGTGGACACGACCTCCGGCATCAATGGCCCGCGGCCGGTCGGCGGACATACCAACGATGTGCACAACCTGATGGTGCACGACAACGTGTTCAACGCGATGGGCCGGTCGGCGATCGAGTTCACCAACGCGCGCAACGACGCGGACGGAAACGTCTACGGCAATCCCTCGGGGAATCCGCTTTTCGCCCAGCCATTCCTGCGGGTGAAATTCCCCGAACCCCCGGAGTGGCACAATCTGATGTCGTGGCGCGAGGAACACGGCTGGGACAAGAATGGAGCCATGGCGGACATCACGGCCGAGCTTGATCCGGACAAGCTGCAGTTGACGTTGATGGTGAAAGGGGACGTGAAGGCATTGCCGGTCTTCAAGGGCATCACGACCGACTTCTACGGCCGTCCCGTGCAGGGCAACCGCGTCGCGGGACCGTTCGCGGATATGATGAGCAACTCAGGTATCCGCAGCATTGATCCCCGATAGCATTTCTCCCGCTGCCACCCCCTGCGGTTTATGCATACGTGTCTCCGATGTAGGCGGGGTGCCCTCCTACAGC
>DAITQE010000141.1:0-1782 GCA_036833235.1 Opitutus sp. | reverse complement strand
CCCAGAAACCGGTGGTCAGCGCGGGCGGAATACGTGCGGGTGGGCGGCGCGGAGCATGCCTTCTTCGACTGGAAACCCGATGCGCGGACCAAGGCGACGTTCGTTAAATACGGAGTCTATTACGCCGCGGAAATGAAGGCGTTTTTTGAATCGGTAATGTGCCGCTCGCAGCCCGTCGGACTCTGAATTGGGCCGAGTGGGCGGCCGGTGCCGCAGATCCTGGCCGCTGGCCCGGCGGCCATTCGTCTTTCTCGATCAGGCCGACTCGCCAGTTAAACGGCTTTCGATCGGCAGGCTGACGCGAAAGGTTGTGCCCTCCGGACCGGTGGTATCGAGCACGAGCGATGCTCCGATCTGTCGGGCGAGCAGTTGGCTGATCGTCAGCCCCAAACCGGTGCCACCGGCGCGTCCCGTGTGGCCGGGCTCGAAAAGATGTTCGCGAATTAACCGGGGAAGTCCCGGACCGTCGTCCGTCACCCGCAGGGAGGTGCCGCCGGCATCGCGCGATATCGTGACCGTAACGCGGCCCGCGGGGGCGCAGGCCTCAATCGCGTTTTGGACCAGATTGCTGGCGATGAGACAAAGCAGACCGCCGCGACGGCTGTCGATGCTGCCGCGAAATCCAGCGTCGACTTCCAGCGTCACGCCCTTGGCGGAAGCGGTCGCCTGGTTGCGTCGCCGGATGATCTCGGCCAACTCCCGGCCGGTCAGTTCGTAGGCCGTGGCCGTCGTCTGGTCGCCCAGCAATCCGACGATTTCCTGGATGACCGATTGCATCTGCTCGGCGTAGCCTGCCGCCATTTTCCAATCGTGCGCCGACACGCCCTCGGGTCCCGCGACCACTGACCGCAGCCCGGCCACCGAGCCCTGCAAACCGTGCACGAGATGGGAGGTGATCTGCCCGAGGGCGGAGGTCTTTGCCGCAAGCGTGAGTTCGAAATTCGCGCGCTGCAGCTTCGAAGTCCGCTCAACGATGGTGCGATGGGCCCGGCCGAGCATCGCGTACCCTGCGCCCACGACCAAACCGAGGGCGGCAAGGCTCACCGTCAGCGTCACGACGGTTTGCCGGCGCACGCCGGCGTCCAGTTTCGCCAGTTCGATCGCCAGCGCGCGGGCGTCGAGATGGTAACCGACAAAACCAATCGGCGCCTCCGCTCCGTTTCCCGTCCGACCCGGACTTCGACCATGCAGCGGCAACACGATCTCCAGCACGGGCGTCGGCTCCAGCGGACCTGTCGCCAGCATCGTGCTCAAGGAAAATTCCGGCCAGTATCGGGTGATGGGCCGGCCATCCTGCAGGCGGACAAAATCATCGGGTGGCAGCTCAACCTGCAACTGGCTCGAGGGTATCTTTTCGAGCACGATTCCGTCTGAATCGAAGATCGTCATCGCCAGCAAACCCTCGCGATGAGCGGATGGCAGAAGCGCCGCGAGCCAGCGGCCGGCATTGGACCGGGAGGGCTCGAACGTCCCGGTTTCAATTTCCTGCTGGGCCACGGAGGTGAGCACCGCGGCATCCCGTTGGATCATCTTTGAATGGATTTCATTTCGCAGGTTGTGATCATAGCGCAACACCAGCGCGACGAAGACCGTGCTCATGAGCGCGCCGAGGATCAGCGCAATCTTCGCGGGATTTCGTTCGGTCGCGGATGGCACGCGGATCAGGGTTGAATCGATCTGCCCGTTTGCTCCAGCTCCGCCGTAGCCGCTTGAAACAGCAATCGACGTTGCGCGGGAGACAGGCCGGGTTCCAGCACGGCGTGGGTATAGTCGCGGTAGCGG
>DAITQE010000140.1:0-7605 GCA_036833235.1 Opitutus sp. | reverse complement strand
GGCAAACACCGGCATCGACGTGCGCACGCCGCCAAAATCAGCGAGACCGCGCTGGCCGCCGCTGCGCGCTTCGAGCACGCCGATGCAGAAGAACAGCGCGGACGCCGAAAGGCCGTGATTAAAAATCTGGAGGAGCGCACCACTCAATGCAGCCGCTGATGCATCCGGCGAAACTTTCGTTGCCCCTGCCACCGCGAACAACGCCAGCAGGCAGTAGCTAAGGTGGTTGACCGACGAATACGCGATCATCCGCTTGAGATCCTTCTGCGCCAGTGCGGCGAACGCGCCCAAGACAACTCCTCCGAGCGCGAGCCAAAGCAGTGGCGTCGCGAACGCGTGCAGTTGCGCGGGGAAGAGCGGCCAGAGCACACGCAGGAAACCGTACACCCCCATCTTCGACATCACGCCGGTCAGGAACATCGACGCGCCAACCGGTGCTTCCGCGTACGCCGCAGGTAACCACGTGTGGAACGGAAACAGCGGCACCTTCACCGCGAAGCCGAGAAAGAGTCCAAAGAAAACAGCCGTGCCCCAGGCGCCACTCAGGCGCGCGGCCAGCGTCCCGTCGGCGCGAAGGGCTGCGAGAGAACTAAAATCAAGCGTGCCGGCCGCCCCGTAGATCGCCGCAAAACCCGCGAGCATGAACACGCTGCCGCCAATCGTGTAGATGACGAACTGATACGCCGCACGCGAGGCACCCGGGCCGCCCCACAATTTGATCAGGAAAAATGCCGGGAAGAGGCTGAGTTCCCAAAACACGAACCAGTGAAAGAAATCGAGCGCCAGGAAAACGCCGAGCGCCGCACCTTGCAGCAACAAGAAGCAGACGCCGAGGAGGCGCACGTCGCGTTTTTCACGCCAGGACGCCAGCAAGGCCGCTGGCGCGACCAAACCGGTCAAGAGCACGAGCAACAGACTCAGTCCGTCGATCCCCAAGTGATAACTGACATGCAACGAGGGAATCCAGGGGTGCTGTTCGGCAAATTGCATCCCACCGCGTGGATCGAAACGCGCCGCGACGATGAGCCCTAGAACGAAGGTCGTGAGACTGAAAGTGAGGGCAATCCACCGACTCGCGCGCCCGCTGACGAATCGACGACTGACCGCGATCAAGGCCGCGCCAATCCACGGCAGGAAAATCAGCAGGGAAAGGATCGGGAGTGAAGTCATGCATGACCTCCACACAACGAATGCGCGCGGCAGCGCGGGTAGGGCGCGTTATCCGTAACGCGCCGTGACCGTAAGAAAGCGGATGTCCAGCGCGGCGGGTTAGGGATAACCCGCCCTACCACCGCAAAAATCGTCTTCATCGCGCGCCTCCTATCAACAAAACGAGCACCAGAAGCACAAAACCCACGGCCATCGTCAGAAGGTAACCATGCGCATCGCCGGTTTGCGCGCGCGAGTAAGCTTGCCCGCTGCCACGAAGCGTGTCGCTCGTTGCATCGAAGCCGCCGTTGATGACTTCGTCCTCGGCTTGTTGATCCATCAGTCCGAACACGCGAGCCAGTGCAACAACGCCGCGCACCGCGCCGTCGATTACATAGCGATCAAGGAGATCGGCCAACAACGCGAAGCTCGTCAACAACCGTCCAACCGTGGCTGCGTAGAGTTCATCGAAGCCTAGTTTCTTCGCCAGTGCGGCAAACACGCCCGGCGCAGCCGCTTCGAGCGGATCGCGAGCCACGGCCGTTTTGCGCAGCTTGCGACCGTAGATCCACCAACCAGCGCCAAGGCCGACACCAACGAGGATAATCGAAGCGATCATCAGCGCCGCTCCTTCGAAAATCGAATGTCCATGCACGTGCGTCTCGCCCAGCAACGTTGCTTGCAGCCAGGGCCACGCAGGCGTGCCTAGAAAACCGAGTGCGATCGCGCCGACGGCTAGGATCACGAGCGGGAGAGTCATCACCGCCGAATTTTCATGCGCGTGTTCGGCGGCGCGCGAACGAGGTTTCCCGAAGAAAACTTCTGCAACGAGCCGCGTCATGTAGAAGGCAGTGAGCACCACGGCCGCCAAGCCGGCGTAAAGCGGCAGATGCCCGATTGCGCCGAGGCTTTGCAAGCCGCGCGAACCGTCCAGCGCATGCGCGGCGTGCAGGATTCCTTCTTTGCTCCAAAATCCGGAGAACAAGAATGGCACGCCCGCCAGCGCCATCATGCCGATCGCAAACGTAGCGAACGTCACCTTCATCTTCGGCGCGAGTCCGCCGAGTTGACGAATGTCCTGCTCGTGATGCGCGGCGTGGATGACCGACCCAGCGCCCAGGAAGAGCAGCGCCTTGAAGAACGCGTGCGTGAGCAGGTGAAAAATCGCCGCGACCCACGAGCCGACGCCCAACGCCAGCATCATGTAGCCGAGTTGCGAGACGGTCGAAAACGCGAGCACACGCTTGAGATCGTTTTGCCCAACCGCGATGCACGCACCCATCAACGCGGTGATCGCTCCGATGAACGCGACAACCGTCAACGCGTGCACCGGCACGTTCGCGAGCGCCTGGTCCGCCGTCATCAACGGGTAAACCCGCGCGATGAGAAACACGCCCGCGGCGACCATCGTGGCCGCATGAATCAGCGCGGATACGGGAGTCGGACCTTCCATCGCGTCCGGCAGCCAGACGTGAAGTGGGAACTGGCCGGATTTCCCGACGGCGCCGCAGAAGATGAGCAATCCAATCGCCGTAGAAACGGCGAGGCCGAAACCAAACGTCGTACTTGAAAGCGCAGCGAGCGACGCGCTCTCCAATACGCCCGCACCATTGTCAAAAAACAGCAGCGAACCGCGCGCATCGTAGAGCCAGATCATGCCGAGCAGTAGCCCGAGGTCACCGATGCGCGTCGTGATAAACGCCTTTTTTGCCGCAGCGGCGGCTTCTGGTTTATGAAACCAAAAACCGATGAGAAGATACGATGCCAACCCCACCAACTCCCAACTGACGAAGAGCAGCAGGAGACTGTTCGCCACAACGATCCCGAGCATCGCAGCGGCGAACAAACTCAGGAAACAGAAGAAACGCGTGAAGTTCGCGTCCTCTTTCATGTACCCAAGGCTGAAAATGAAGATGAGCGCGCTGACAAACGTCACCATGACGCACATGAACGCCGTCAACGGATCAAGGAGCCATCCGAGACGCACCGTCGCCGGGCCAAGATCAAACCACGCGAAGTTGAAAACCTGATGCGCCGCGGGATCCGCCAAGGCGCCGCCAAGCGCAAAGCACGCCAGAACGAATGAACCGACTATCGCCGCAATCGCCACGCCGGCCGAGAGCCCGCGACCGCCTCGCGGCGTTAACGCGCCAATGCCCGCCGCGATCAGCGGCAGCGCCGGGATGAGCCAGAGATGCTGGACGGAGAAGATCATGGCACGGCGCAAAGCTCCAAGCACCACCCTCCAAGTACCAACGACGCGGATGCATCTGCGAGCTGCCGGTCACGCGCGGCAAAGTAGCGCAGGCATCCTGCCTGCAAGTGGGTGCGGGTTCCAGCCGCAGATTTATCGGCCGGAAGCCGATGCCACGCAGAATGCAGGCTGGAAGCCCGCGCTACCCCTGCCGAGAACCCGGTGACGCGCACCAATGAAGCATCAAGTTCCAAAGCGGCGCTCGGACGCTGGCCTCGGAATTTGGAAGATTGAAGTTTCATTGAAGCTTGGATGTTGGAATTTGGAGCTTTCAGCCCCTAAGGCTGTTCGCTTCCTGCAGCCGGATATTTTTCTGATGGCGGTAAATCGCGATCACCAGCGCGAGCCCGACGGCCGCCTCGGCAGCGGCGACGGCAATTGAAAAAAGCACAAACACGACGCCCGCGGAAGGCGCTGGCGACGGCCCATAACGCCAGAACGCGATGAAGTTCAGATTCGCGGCATTCAGCATCAGTTCGATGCCGAGCAGCACCAAAATGCTGTTACTCCGCGCCACTGCGGCCGTGAGCCCGATGGCGAACAACGCACTCGAGAGCAGCAAGCAAAGTTGCAACGGATTCACGACGTCGGCTCCTTCTGTTGCGCCCCAAGGTTCGTAGCGCCGTCAGCCGGGCCGCGCGGGTCGGACCCGGTCAGGCTGACCGGGCCACGAGGTGGCGGGTTATCCGACGCCGCGACGATGGTCGCACCAATTAACGAAACCGTGAGAATCACGCCAACAACCAACAACGATGCAGCGTGCTGATTCATTAACTGGAAACCAAGCTGGCGAACACTGATCGCGGGTGGGCGCGCAGTGCCGGTGTCGAACGACGTAGCGAGCACCGCCGCAAAAAGCACGCCGGCAACCGCAGCACCGACCAGCATCGCGGCAATCGCGCGTCGCAACGATGCAGGTGCGACGATTGGATCCGCCAGCGTGCGCCGCGTCAGCAGCACGGCGAACAAAACGATCATCGAAATCGCGCCGACGTAGATCAACGCTTGTGCAAAGCCGACGAACTCGGCTCCAGCCCAGAGATAAAATGAGGCGACGCCCATCCACGTCAGAATCAGAAGCAGCGCGCTGTAGATCAGATTGCGCAGACACATCGCCAGTGCGGCGCTGGCAAGAATGAGGGCGGCGATGAAAGCGAGGACCAGAATCATTTTCGACTTTCGATTTTCGATTCTCGCTTGGTCGGAATCCGGAAGAAAGCGCTGCGATCTCTCGCCCGCGAAATCGAACGGGGGCTTTCGGGGAAAGGCAGGTCACGCGCGAAGACGCGCGATGAAGTCGAAAATCGAAAATCGAAAATCGAAAATTTCATCACGCGTAGCGATACGTGCGCGGCGCGAACCCGCGACTGAGGCGCCTTCCCATCAAAACGAAGGGCAGGACGATGAATGCGATCGAGATGATCCAGCGGACGACTTGCAGTGCCGTCGACCAATCAGCGGTGCGCGACCAGAATGCCGCGTTACCCAAATTGATCAGCGCCAAAGGCACCATGAATTTCCACGATAGGCGGGTTAGTTGATCGATGCGCAAACGAAGCAACGTGCCGCGAATCCAGATCAGCACGAGAATGACCGCGAACAGCTTCAGACCAAACCAAACGTACGATGGGATTATTTCCAAGATGGGGAACGGCGCCTGCCAGCCGCCGAGGAAAAGTGTCACGCCGAGTCCACAGAGCGCGGTCATGCCAAAATACTCGGCCATGAAAAAGAGCGCGTACTTGAAACCCGAATATTCCGTGAGATGACCGGCGATGAGTTCGCTCTCGGCTTCCGGCAAATCGAAGGGCGAACGATTTGATTCGGCGAGCGCGGCCACCATGAAAATAAGAAAACCCGCGGCGCCCCAGGGCGTGAAGACGTTCCAATGTGGAATGAAGCCAAACGTCCAGCCGCCTTGCGCCAGCACAATCTCCTGCGTGGAAAGCGTACTGGAGAGCATGATCACCGGTACGACAGAGAGAAGTAGCGGCAATTCGTAACTGATGAGCTGGGCCAGAGCGCGCATCGCCGCGAGGAGCGAGTATTTGTTCCGACTAGCCCAACCGGCCATGAAAATAGCGAGTTCCGTGACAGCGCCGGCAGCAAAAAAATAGAGAACCGCGGCATCCAGTTCGACCGGGATCAGGTTGCGACCGAAGGGCAGGACCGCAAAGCCCATGAGCCCAAAAGCCACCACGACGACGGGCGCGAGGAAGTGCAGGAGCTTGTCGGCCGCAGCAGGAACGATGTCTTCTTTCGTCAACGCTTTCACCGCGTCGGCGAACGGCTGCGTTAGTCCGAAGAGTTTGAATTTATTCGTGAACGGCAGACCCGCACGATTGGGACCGAGCCGATTTTGGATACGCCCAAGAAACTTGCGCTCGATGATCGTCAGGAACGCAAAGAAGAGACCGAAAACCGCGAGCACGACAATGACTGTGATCAGCTGATGCGCGAGCCATTGGACTGACTCGGGCAACAAACTGACGAGCCAGTCACGCGCGGTGAGGGGCGCGAGTTCGAGAAATGTATTCGCACGAGTAGCCGCGAGCGTGAGCGAGTGGTTGATCCAACTCGCGGTCCACTCGCTCACGCTCGCGGCTACGGCTACAGCTGAGAAAAATGCGGCGCTCATGCGGCGGCAGGCGGAGGCTTGGGGGCTTCCGCGCTGGGCGCGGCAGGCGGTTTAGGAGTGGCACGGGTCTCCTGACCCGTGGTTGTGGGCGGCGCAGCCGGAGCCGATATTGTAGCCGGGGTCGTTGACCCCGGTCGGCCGGCCTCGGCGAGGCCAGCGACAGGAGCGCGAGCTGTCGCGCCCGCAGCAGGAGTGGGCGCGGGCGTGGCTACGGCGACCGGGGCCGCCGATTTCGGCGCGGCGGTTTTTGCCGCGGCGGCAGCCTTTGCTTTTTCTTCAGCCGCTTTGCGTTCGGCCGCCAGACGGCCGTCGACTTCCGCCGCTTCGGTTGGATGAATGTGGTGATAGTACTCGTTCGACTTCGCGAGCTGTTCGCGATCCATGAGGAGTCCGCCGAACCGGTCGGTCACGGTGATCGCGAAAACCTGGTCCATCTTGATCGCATCGAAGGGACAGACCTCGACGCAAATCTGGCAGCTCATGCACACCGATGTGTCGATGTCGAAAACCGCGGGGAAGAGCTGCAGTTTGCCGGTCGCGTCGGGCTTCTTGTCCTTGCTCTTCTCGATATAGATGCACTGCGGTGGACATTCCTTCTCACAAATCTGGCAGGCGACGCACCGCAACGTGCCCATCGGGTCGGTCGCGTTCTCGGTGACGAGAAAAGGAAAATTGCGATAGTTCTCCGGGATCGGAATCTGCTTTTCTGGATACTCGACCGTCACCATCCGATCGGCATCGGTGTAGCTCCCCACGAAATTTTTCGCGGTGACAGCGAGACCTTGGAGTATGCCGGAGCCGAGCATCAGGTTTTTGCTCCGCGGACTCCGCAAAAACCTAAATTATTTTCCGCAACGCGGAAAATCGCGAAGACTGAGGGAGCTAAAGAGGCTTTGTTCACGAGAATGAGTGTGAGTGGCTTAAGAGATTGAAATTAAGGTTTTCGCGCCGCGCGAAAACCTAGCGGTCCACTTCCCCGAGGACGATATCGACGCTGCCGAGGATCACGACGGCGTCAGCGATACTGTGACCGAGACACATGTCTTCGAGCACCGTGAGGTTGATGAAGGATGGCGGACGAATGCGGTAACGGTACGGATTCGGCGAACCGTCGCTGATGAGATAAAAACCGATCTCGCCCTTCGGACCTTCGATGCGACCGTACGCTTCACCGGCCTTGGGGCGGAAACCGCGGATCTTCGCTTTCGGGTCCATGATTGGACCGGCAGGGAGATCACGGAGCGCCTGTTGCAGGATCTTCAGCGACTCACGCATTTCGAGCACGCGAATCATGTAGCGGTCGTACGTATCGCCGTGATCGCCGAGCGGCACGCGGAAATCGAAACGCGAATAGATGCCGTAACCATCGACCTTGCGAACATCGTAATTTACGCCCGAGGCGCGCAGCATCGGACCGGTAATTCCGGCGGAAACAGCCAGCTCCGGCGAGAGCCGGCCAATGCCCTGCGTGCGCGCAAGCATGATCTCGTTGCCCGTGAGCATCTGCTCATATTCGTCGAGAAACCCCGGAAAATTCGCGACGATCTTGCGGACAGCATCGAGC
>DAITQE010000139.1:2691-7643 GCA_036833235.1 Opitutus sp. | reverse complement strand
CCTGTCCGGTTCGGAGGGAGGGGCGGCGCAGCAATGCGCCGTTCCTACCCCTATCAAATTACGACGCCAAAACAAAAAACCTTGGTGCACGGAAGCGGAGCCTGTGCATCGGCCTTGCGATTATCTTCATCCGAACCCGCGTGCCGATCGGTACGCGGTGTATCATCGACCGATGGACGTTCCAACGGGGCTTCGATCGCGTTTTGGGCGGAAAATTCTTGCCCGCCCAGTGGCGCACCAGCATTGAGATTAACGTGCGCTGGTTGAATCGCCTAGCATCTGAACGGAGATCGCGCGCTGGCTCAGCGCTCGTGCTCGTTTTGACGCTAGTTGTGCCGCTGCGGATCGCACACGCGGCTGTGCCGGACTACAAATTGGGCGACGTCGCGACAGAAGACGTGATCACGCCCGTGCCGCTCGTCTTGTTGAATCCCGAGGCAACCGACGCGTTGAAGGAAAAGGTCGGCCAGCAGGCGCCCTCGATTGTTCGATTCATCTCAACGAGCCTCGGAGACGCCGAAGCTGATTTGCGCGCCAGCGTCGCGTCCACGCGCACCAGATTCCTCACCGCGCTCCAAGCGGCGTTGCAGGATCGCGCACCAATCGAAGCTGATATCGGAACTCCGCCTTACACCGCAGCCCTCGAGTACGCGGCACGCGACGCCGCCAAGAACCTGCCTTTGGAGAAACTCGTCGCTCTGTGGATTCGCGGACAGAGCGACCAACCCTTCGTCGAGCGGCTGCTCGAACCCGTCCGGGAAGTGATGACCGAACCGATCGTGGGCGTCAGCAAGACCGACGCACCGTTGCCCGATAATCGCTCCGTGCGTCTCATTCCTGTGAGGAGTCTTTCCGAGCCCGTCACCGCCGCAACACTCGAGGCACCGGGACAGCTCATCGCGCCCGCCAAGCTGATGAGCCTGTGGCGCGCCCAACGACTCGTGGAACGGCATTTCACCGGCGATCAGGTTCAGCTCGGCGAATTTGCCGCGGCCTTTGTTCGCCCAAATGCTTTTTATGATCCAGCGCTGACGGAAATCATCCGCGCCAAACGCACGGCCAGCCTGGCGGTGAACGATTCCTTCGAGGCAGCACAGGTCATCGTTCACAAAGGACAAACGATTGATCGCCGGGCGCTGTCCGCGCTCGCGGTGCTGCGGGAAAAAAGTCTGATCGGCGCGCTGCAATCGAAGTTGGATCAGGAGCGATCCGTCGCGGTGCAGATTAAAGGACAGACCATTTGGATCGCCGCGGGGCTCGGCCTCACGTGCGCTGCGCTTGCATTGATTTTCTGGCGGTTGAAATCCCGGCCTTCGACCGCGCTGGTTATGGCTGGAACGACTGCGGATTTTCCCGGCGCAAACCCGGCGGGATTTGCAACGGACGGCACGCCGAAGGACTCATGGCAAAGCCGCGCCATCGCCGCCGAGCAGAAGGCGGAGAGAGCTTTTGCCACGATTCGCTCGGGTGCGCTCGGCTGGATGCGCGACAAAATTTTTCGCACGATGTTCAACCAGCGAGCCGAGCTATTGTCAGCGCAGCAAAAAGCCGCGGCCGAGATGCGGGAACTCGAACAGCGGCTGGAACAGTTGCATAAACCGCTTCAGGAACGAATCAGCACCTATGAGCAACGCATCGCTGAACTCGAAAGGGATCTCGCCGCGAAACAGGTGGTTCAGCCGCCGCCTCGGCCAGCGATGACGATGACAGCAAACGAGGAGCCGGATCGATTTTCGCGTTTATTGGAAGCGTCGCTGGCCGAACGCGAGCGAGCGATCGGCGACAACGAAGTGCGCCTGGCCGAACGTGCCCGTGATCTCGCCGAGATGGACGCGTTGCTTCGCGCTCGTGAAGCGTTGCTTTCTTCAGCGCGTTTCCGTCATCCGGATACCCGCAAGATCAAGGTGCGAGGAATCGACGCGTTGAACAATTAGCCCAAATAATTCGCATACGAATCAACCCAAGGCGTGGATCACAGACACGGTCTTTCGTTTTGAGAATGCAATCCGTTGCGTCGTAGGCTGCGAGCTTGCTCGCGCTCCAATCGCGCCAGCAAGCTGGCGGCCTACACATTACGACTCCAAAACAAACAGTGAGACGCTGTCGTCTCCAAACGCCAGCGGCCGGCCCAGATCAAATCTCGACGTAGGCCGCCACCCGTTTTTCGTCCTCGGTTTGCAACGCCTGTTCGTAGCATTTACTCGCCTCTTCAAAACGTTCGAGGCGATTGCACACCCCGCCTTTGTAAAGATAAGCGAGCGTCATGCGCGCATCCGCCTTGATCGCGCGATCGTAGCATTGAATCGCCTCGTCGTCCTGCTTCAGCCGCTCCAGCGCGGCACCTTGCTTCACGAGTGCTTCGGGATGGTGCAGATCGAGTTTAAGCACCTCGTTATAACACGCCACCGCTTCCCTGGCTTTGCCGGCGGCGAGTAACGACTGCCCTTTCGCGAGCAGCTGCTTGATTCGCGTTGCGTTGTCGTTTGACGAGGTAATGCGCCGCGGAATCTCTGCGCTGATGGCGGTGGTGGTCGTCGCAACTGCACCGGAGGGGCCCGGCCGGCCGGCGGTGTGCTCCAGTTCGAAAATACGCCGTTCCAAGCGTTCGATAACACCCTGCATGCGCTGATTTGAAACCGTGACGGTCTGGTCATTGAGCCCATTATTCTCGCCCACCAACAGTGCCGGCGAAGTCGCGCCCGACAATTGTGGCCGCGACGCTGCAACGTGGGCGAGACGGTTGATCGCGCGCCACTGCAAGAGCGGCCCCACGATGATCGCGACGAAGGCCAGGCCGCCGAACACCGCTGCAATCCAAAGGACCACATGGTTTGAACGCTGCAGCTCGGCTTGTTCACGCTGAGCGTTGGAGAATTGGGCCTGTGACCGTTCGGCGTCGATGCGGCGATGCTCCCGTTCGGCGTCCATCGCGGTTTTGATTCCGTCGAGTTTTTCCGTCAGCGCCGCGGCTTGCGCGCGCGCCGTAACCTCAGCTTCGATACGACTCGTGGCAATCGCGAGCTGCGTCGCTTGCAACTGCTCCCGCATTTGCAGATAGGACTTCAACAACTCGGCCTGGCTCAATTGCTCCGGGCCGTTCCCGTGCTGGTTGTCGAGGGCTGAATTGGGAACACCGGCAGATTTGGCAGGGATGGCTGCAGGTGAAACTTGAGCAGTCAACGTCGCAGGGGCGGTAACAATCAACACGGTGACGACAAAAAGTGCGCCCAACCGTAAAAGCATTTTTTTCATGTGGACCTGATGGCGAAGGCTGGAATGCCGCTCAGTGAAGTCAAGGAGGCGGCCGGGCGGCCAAAACACATTCGCGGGAATCGGCAACTCGACACGAACGTGCAACGGTCCTGCGTCGGTCAAATGTGGGCCGGGCGTCCTCATCCCGCTACCTGGACCGCGCGGACCCGTGCCGGAAACGGGGTGCGGGCACCCCGTCCGCATTCTCAAGCCAGACCTAACGCGATCTCGCTTCGCGCTTACCGCGGCCGCACCCCAGGTCGGCTCGTCTCGCTTTTCGCGGGATCGATCTTCAATGCCGTGACCGTCGATGCCTTTAGGCTGGAGCCCGGGGGTGATTGGTTCGCGGTCTGTTCCATATCGACTATCCGTCTTTCCATTCGATCGATCACAGCCAGCAAACGCTGATTCGAGAGTGCCACCGTTTGTTCGGACGCTCCCGGCGCCTCGGGCGGCAGTAGCCCGTACGGCATCGGAGCTTGCGGGCGCTGGGCTGCCAGTTCCGCCATGCAATTGACCGCCCGCCATTGAAACACCGGCGTCAAAAGCATCACAACCAACCCCACTCCTCCAAACACCGCCGCCACCCAGAGAATGGTCCGCGTCAACCGCTGCATTTCAGACTGCTGGCTGTCTCGTTCTATATTGGAGCGTGTGATCTCGCGCTGCTGCCGCTCGCGTTCGAGAGCCGCCGTTGCGCTGAGGGTATTGAGTTTTTCTGCAAAAGCCGTGGCTTGAGCCAGAGACGCGGCATCTGCTTCCGCACGGTTGTTGGCCGCGGCGATTTGCGTCGCATGCAGTTCGTCGCGGAGCTGTCGATAAGCTTTCAGGAGTTCGGCCTGGGTGAGGTCCTCAACGGGCACGGGGCCGAACGAGGGACTCACGTTCGCGGTCTGCGCAGCTATTCCATCGCGCGTGCCGGACATTAATAACCCAACAAACAGGGCGCCCAAACGCGAAAGCTTGGAAAAGTTTTTCATGTTCGGGGCGGATCGAGGGTTAGAAAGGCCTCTGACGATGTCAAGGTGGCGCCGGTGAAAACGCGCCGCAGTCTGCCCTTAAGATGACTCCGCAAACGCGAGCCTCAGGTCGGCGTCGTCATTTTGCGCGGATCGTGCTGCTTGTAGCAATCGGCACAAATCCCGTGCGTGAATTCGATCTGGCTGCGCGCCGCGAAATAGTCCTCCACCCGCTGCCAGTAACCCTCATCGTTTCGGACCTTCTTGCACCACGAACAAATCGGCAAAAGCCCGGACAGCGTCTGAACCTCCGCCAACGCACTCGTCAGTTCTTCATTCCGCAGATGGAGATTCGCCAGCAGGATGCCGACGAACAGCGCGACCATAAAGAAACTAACCTCGAGATCGCCGATCATCTGCAGCCAAGCGGCCGCTTCCATCCAGCCGAGCGTGGTGAACAGGATTGCGAGGCCTATCCGCATGCAGTGGAAAATACCGTGAAGCAGGAAGGCGTTCGCTGGTGCAATGAGCGGTTTCCAGAACACCGACGGGCCCTTCCGCAGCGACTGGTACGACGCGAACGAGAGCGCCCCCCAGATGACTCCGTTGAAAACCATGCGCCATTCGGAATGATACCCAAGGGACATAAAATAGCCCAATCCCATCGCATGGATAAGAACGATCGCCCCGACTTCCTTCGTTCTCAGAGATCGGCCGGCAGTCATGCGTGCACCAAAAAAA
>DAITQE010000139.1:0-2681 GCA_036833235.1 Opitutus sp. | reverse complement strand
CATCTGACCAATCCAATTAGGCAAATCCGGGCGGGCGGCGAAGAGGACATCCGCGGCGGCCATGACCCACGCTGAAATCATCCACCACCGCATGGCGACCGCCCGACCCTGACGAAACCAATGATGCGTGATCAGGAATGCCAGAATCGTCACGATGACAATATTCGTAAGGTACGTGACGGTTTCCTGGGTCATGTTTCCGTGGGAGATTCGTTTCAAAAACCTCTAGAGGAAAGAGATTTCTTCAGCGCCGAGTGGTCCATTGACCATGTCTTTTCGGATCTAAAATTTGACCTGTTCACATCATCTTTCGGAGTTCAAGTGATTGTAGCTAGAGCGTTACCGCCCTGACTGAACTCGCTTTCATTTGCCTTACCAGCCATGCCGCGTTCCCGTCCATCATCGCTCCCCTTCGTTATGAGGTCGTTCATCGCTTTCTTCCTCGCACCCATCGTGCTCGCCGCCGTTCCACTCAAAATCACGCTCACGCCACCCCCGGCGGTCGAGGCCTTCGGGTTTCGGCTGGGTGACCCTCGTGCTCCTGATGGCGCGATGATAACCGTCGATAGCCAGAGCCTGCGGCTCAATGGACAGCGCTGGACGCCGGCCATGGGAGAGTTTCACTACTCTCGTTATCCCGCGGACGAATGGCGGGAAGAATTGCTGAAGATGAAGGCGGGCGGGATCGACATCGTCGCCACCTACGTCTTCTGGATTCATCACGAGGAAATCGAAAACGAGTGGAACTGGACCGGCTCGCGCGACCTCAGGCGTTTTGTGGAAATTGCTCGGGAAGTCGGGCTCAAGGTCATTGTCCGCTGCGGTCCCTGGTGCCACGGTGAGGTTCGCAACGGCGGGCTGCCCGATTGGATCGTCGCGCAGGGCAACGTGCGGTCGGACGATCCCGGATACATCGCTCACGTGCGCCAGCTGTACGCGCAAATCGCCACGCAGCTCGTCGGTCTGTTGTGGAAAAACGGCGGCCCCGTCATTGGTATTCAGCTGGAGAACGAGTACAGCGGCCCCGCGCAACATCTGCTCACCTTGAAACAAATCGCACGTGACGTAGGGCTGGACGTCCCGCTGTACACGCGAACCGGTTGGCCCGCCCTCGCCACTGCGATGCCTTATGGCCAAATTCTGCCGCTGTACGGTGTTTACGCCGAAGGTTTCTGGGACCGTGAACTCACTCCGATGCCCGGCAGGTACTGGGCGGGTTTTCATTTCTCGCTCCTTCGCACCGACGCGAATATCGCCAACGAGGCGCTCGGTCATCACGAGGCCCACGACGCTCCCGACATCGCGCGCTATCCTTACCTCACCTGCGAGATCGGAGGTGGCATGATGAGCAGCTATCATCGGCGCATCCTCGTCGATCCACGCGACAGCGAAACCATCACGCTGGTCAAACTCGGTTCGGGCAGCACCTCGCCTGGCTATTACATGTACCACGGCGGCACCAACCCCGACGGCCGACTCACGACGCTTATGGAAAATCAGAACACCGCGATGACCAACTGGAACGATCTGCCCGTGAAAAACTACGATTTTCAAGCGCCCCTCGGCCAGTACGGACAGATTCGTCCCCAATACCACCGGCTGCGCCGGCTGCACTATTTCCTGCGTGAGTGCGGCTCCGATCTGGCAGGCATGACGGTGACATTACCCGAGCAGCGGCCCGCCGGACGCCAGGATTTTACCACTCTGCGCTGGTCGGTGCGCTCGGACGGGCAGCGGGGGTTCGTATTCATCAATAATTACGAGCGGTCGCAAACGATGCCCGCAAAACGCGGCGTACAGTTCGCCCTGACACTGACCGATGGATCCAAGCTCATCTTTCCGACGCAACCAGTGACGATCGCCGCCGACACGGCATGTATCTGGCCGTTTAATCTCGATCTCGGCGTGATAAAGCTGGCCTATGCGACGGCGCAGCCACTCAGCCACATCGTGGACGATGATGGCATCCGCACGGTGTTCTTCGCGGAAACGCCGGGCGTTCCTGCGGAATTCGCCTTCAACGACGGTGAAACACAGATCGACGCGCCGGTGGGCGTCGTGACGCAGTCCAACGGCCGCGTGCTGGCGCGCAACGTCGGCACCGGTCGCGCCGCCGCCCTCCGACTGAAAACAAAATCCGGCGCGCGACTGCAGATCGTCGTGCTGGGAGAAGCCGACTCGCTCGCCTTTTGGAAAGGTCCGTGGCTCGGCCGCAATCGCGCGTTTCTCACCGAGAGCGGTCTGGTGTTGGATGGCGACAAGCTGCGCCTCACGCCCGTCCAACCGGGTCAGGTAGACGTGGCAATTTTCCCCACGCCGCCGCATTTCACGGTGGAGCACGCCCCAATGAGCGCCGAATCCGACGGAATTTTTTCACACTACGAAATTCCATCCGCCGGCCAGTCGGCGAAAACGATCGGCTTCGAACTCCTTCAACCAGCAGGACCGCCGCGTTCGATTATCCTCGGGAAGGCCAAAGAACCCGTCGCCGCAGCGCCGACTGATGCCGACTTCACGCATGCCGCCAAATGGCGCATCAAACTCCCCGCGGATCTCGACCTCACGGCGGATCCGCGGTTGCGCATCACGTACGTCGGCGATGTTGCACGCGTTTTCGCCGGTGAGACCCTGCTCACCGATGACTTCTACAATGGCAACGCACTGGAAGTCGGGCTTCGCCG
>DAITQE010000138.1:0-7695 GCA_036833235.1 Opitutus sp. | reverse complement strand
CTCGACCTGCGAATTCTTCTGCGAAAACGAGGCGACCGTCTTGGTGGCATCAATCGCCGCAACTGAAATCACCGAATCGTACGATGCGGGGTAGCTGAACTTCGTCGTGCCATCATTACCGGCGGCCGCGACGAGCAGCACGTGTTTGTTAGTGTAGAGATCGGCAAGACCCGACTTTTCCGTCAAACTGCTCGTACTGCCGCCGAGACTCATGCTGATGATTTTGCAGCCCGCATTCGCTGCGGCTCTGGCCGCGGAGAGAAGATCGGAGCTGTAGATCCATTGTCCGGTGTCGCCGAATACCTTCACCATGTGGATCGACACCGCGCCCGGCGAAACGCCAATCACACCGATGTCGTTGGCCGCCGCCGCAATGGTCCCGACGACGTGCGTACCGTGCGAGAGATTATCGCGGTTCCAGTTTGTTTCGTCATTGGGGTTGGACGAGTTGTACGGCTCGCCGTCGATCGCGACCGCCTGCAAATCCTCGTGGCCGCTAAAAACCCCCGAGTCGATAACGCCGATCTTCACGCCGGCGCCCGTCGCGCCTGCCGCCACGGCATCCGGCGCCTGCACCATCGTCACACCATAAGGGGTCGTCTGCGGTATCGAGAGAAACTCGCGCACGGGATCGTCCTCGATCCGCGCCACGTTCGGGTTTCGCGCCAGAGCTGCCCGCGCCTGCTCGGGCAGCGCCACCGCCACCGTATCGAGATCGTCAAACTCATGCTTAACCGTGCCGCCCGCCTGGGCGACCGCCGCGTGCGCTGCGGCTTTCTGCCCGTGGACGAACGTCACATAAACGCGAGCATCAGCCGCGTGCAGTCCTGCTGTTGTGAGCGAAGCGATCAAAACCGACGCGACCCAGCGGGCCGCACGATAGGTATTCATAGTTTGTGGTAGTTGGGAAAATCTCGGCCGACGGGCTTTTTTTCAGACCGGACCATAGATGCGGGGCCACGAACTGACTGCAGTGAAAACGTCCGTCTGTCGAGAGTCCAAACGCCGGCAACGCGGAGCGATTTCTGACCACTTCAATCGTTACAATTCAGTCGGAATCCACTGGGAGAGAGCCGGAAATCGCAAACCAAACGCGCGCGTAGGTTGCGCGGAGATACGTTGGATTTACGCCGTGTTTACGCGTCTCCTGAAACGCCATGCGACGATTTCGTGCTCATGATCGTGCTCTTGCTCGTGATCGAGCGGTCCGATTCGCGAGCACGATTACGATCACGAGCACGAGAGATCAGTGGGTTGCGGCTCTGCCGCGGTGCGAAATTTCCAGCTCAGCGGGACTCTCCCTCGATTTCGGGAAGGAGCGGAGATGTCGAGTCGTTCCCGGAGGTTTTAGTCGGAGTTCGCTCCGTCATCACGAGCTTCTGCAAACCAACAGCCGCATGCGTCACTGCGGCCAAATGAAAGGGCAACGCCTCCCAGCCGGTGAGCAATGGCACGAGCGAGACCGGCACGAGCAAACCCAGGACCTTTGCCACCCAGCTCGGATGACTCGCCGCGCTCGCCGGCTGCAGAAAGCGATGCAACCCAACGAGCACGTAGCCGGTCAACGCCACCAACACCCAGCCGGTTTCGCGTTCGACAATATCAGGCCAGAGAAAGCTGACGCCAATCGCGCCGAGCACCATTGTCAGACCATCGCCCCACCGGTCCAGTCGCCGCCCCAACGCCGTCTCCGCTTTCCAAGCACGCGCGAGCACCCCATCAAGCAAGTCGGTCATCAACGCGACTCCGAGAAGCAGGGTAAACCCAATTTTTGAATTCGAATACGCCGCCGCTAGAATGGCGGGAGCGAGCACGGTCCGAAGGCTGCTCAACAAGTTGGGGACATAAGAATGGTTTCGCACAGACTTTATCCCGAGAGTCACGTCACAACCTCGCCAGTTCCCAGCTCACCAACCTGCCGTCCTTCACCGTCAGCCACGCGAAACTCGGCGCCGCACCACGATTCGGCCGTGTGATGCATCCGGGATTAAGCCAGCGCACGCCCCGCACGATCTCGTCCCGCGGAACGTGCGTATGCCCGTGCAGCACCGCCTGAAATCCTTTTGGCGCTCGACTCGGCGGAATGTGCGTCAGGTAAAATCGCACGCCTTCCCGCTCGAGTTCCAACGCCAGCGGCCAGCCGTGGTGTGAATCGCAATTTCCCATCACCACGCGCAACGGCGGACCGAGTTGCTCAAATTCGGTCAGCGTCACCGGATCGCAGACGTCGCCCAAATGCCAGATCTCATCCGCCGCACGCAGGCGTTCCGGCAGCGACGGCGGATAGCGATCATGCGTGTCGGAGAGAACGGCGATGCGCATGCACCGAAGTTGACGCTGGCTCAAATGCGGCGCCAGCCCGGAGTCAAAGAAACGTGCCGTGAGGACCGCGGAGGCCGCGCGCCCTGGTCGCCTTCGGCCCCGCCAGAGGCGGGTAAGCGGAATGAAGATCCTCGACAAGCCCGAGATAGGAGGGCTGCGCTTCGTCGCAGCTGTGTTCAACGGCGACAGCCGCTGCCGGAGCAGCGCTCTCCGCTGTAATATGCGGGGCGATTTGTGGGCGGGGTGCCCCGCATCCGGTCGCGTTCGCCAAGGGCGGAAAATGGGGTGAGGGCACCCCACCCACAACATAACCTCACAGAATAGAATAACGGAGAATTAAGGCAGCGTGACCGTGATCTGGCCGGCACTCGCTGTGTTGCCGGTAGCGTCCTTCGAAGTTACCGAGTATGTATAGGTCGCACCCCTTCGGCCGCGGAAGGATTGCTGGTGTTCCGTCGTCAGCGTGCTGTCGGAAAAGACCGACGTATTCAGCTGCACATCGGACGTTGCGACTTCGTCAGTCGTCCACGTGAAATCCCGCCCTTGACACCCCCTAACCCGTCCGGCACCACTGACCCTCTTTTTCTTAAAAAGTCATGCAACCTACATTCCGTCCGCACCGCAAGAAGCGCGCCCGCAAGATCGGCTATCGCGCGCGTATGGCCACCGCAAGCGGCCGCAAAGTCATCAAAGCCCGTCGTCTCAAAGGTCGTAAGCGCCTGACGGTCGTATGACGGAAAGGACTGAAGGGCTGAAAAACTGAACGGCTGAATCCGTCGCGCAACCGCCTGCTCCAGCCGGCCGTCTCATTCAGCCTTCCAGTCTCTCAGCCCTTCAGCCTTTTACGACATGCGTTTCTGTTCTGAGCAGCATTTGCGGCGGCAGAGCGATTTTCGCGTCATTCGAGAGCTGGGCCGCCGCATCAACTGCGGCGCATTCACGTTGTGGTGTCGCCGTCGCGAGGATCCCGGCGCCACCAATCTCGTGCGCGTTGGCGTCGTCGCATCGACCGCGTCCGTCGGCCACGCCGTATTACGCAATCGCGCCAAACGACGGCTGCGCGAAGTTTTTCGCCGACACCAGGAGGCCGTGCCCGCCGGTTGCGATCTTCTGCTGACCGCCCGCACCGCCGCTACGAACTGGCCCATGCCGGAACTCGAGAAAAAGTTTCTCGACGCGTGCCACCAGATCACGCCCACCGTCAGGCAATGAACGTTTCCTTAAACCGCCGCGGCGAATTTGATCAAAACCGTCTCGTGCCAACAACGCGTCAAAGCCCATCCCATCCCGTGGCTACGAGCGTGAGCGAGTGGTTGTCCGCACGCTCGCACCTGATCGCAACTCTCCCCGCCCGGGCCTTGCTCGCGTTACTTTGGGTTTACCAACGCGCGATCTCGCCGGCGCTGCCCGTCGTTTTTGGGCCCACCTGTGGCTGCCGGTTTGCGCCCACGTGTTCGCACTACGCCGCCGAAGCCGTCCGCACGCATGGCGCATTGCTCGGGACTTTTTTCGCCCTCCGCCGGCTCATCAAATGCACGCCGCTCCATCCAGGTGGTTTTGATCCCGTGCCGCCGTCGCCACGCTCACGGCCCATCTGCCGTAACGTATCACTTCAGCCCGCGTTCCGACCTGTAGGTGCCGCGCTCGCCGCGCCACGTGGCGCGCTCGCCGCACCACGTATCGAGGCCAATTGAGGCTCGCCCCACATCGTTTTTTTCAACCGCACACCTCCTTCCCTTTTTCATGGATAAGAAGAACACTATTTTCGGCGTAGCGCTGCTCCTCGCGGCATTCGCGAGCCTCTATTTCGGTCAGAAGCTGTCCCCGGCCAGGACGCCCGGTCCCCGCCCGTCGGTCAATACGACCCCCAGCGCCACCTCGCCTGCCACGGGGACGACCAACACGCCGGAATCCACCGTGCAGCCCGGCATGCCGCCTGTCACAACCTTCGCCGCCGTCGCAACCGCTGCTGCCGGTGCCACCGTGACCACGCTCGAAAACGGATTCATGCGCGTAAGCTTCACTGATCTCGGGGGCGCCATCAACGACGTCGCCTTGAAAAAATTTCCCGCGCAAATCGGTAGTGTCATACCGTACACCTTTAACGAAAAACACGCCGATCCGCTGCTCGCGTTCGTGGATTTCCCAGGGCTCGATCGCCACACGCCATTCCAGCTCGTTTCGAAAAGTGCGACCGAGATCGTTTACCGCGCCGTGTTCGACCAGCGCTTCGAGGTGACGCGCCGTTACACTCTTGTTGCGCAGCCGGACAAGAAACACGATCCCTACCAGCTCCGCCACGAGACGACCTTCCGCAATCTCACCGACCAGCCCCAGCGACTGGATCCTTTTGAACTCAGCGTCGGCACCGCCGAGCCGGTGAACTACACCGTTTACGGCCGTGTCGTCGCTAGCGGCTATTCCGATGGCAAAAGCCAGACGTTTTTCACCGAAGCGAAGCTCACCGGTGGTTCGGGCCTTTTTGGGATCGGTGCGAGCGCCCCGAAAGCACAGATCCCAAGCCCCGGACCGATCACTTGGGCAGCCGTCGATAATCAATTTTTCGCCAGCATCCTTACACCTGACCAACCGGCGGCCGGCATGATCACCCGCCGGATAAAACTGCTCACCGCGTTGCCTGACCAGACGCCCGGCGCGTACGGCATGACAGCTTCGGCCCTATTCGATCTCGTACCGCGTGCTACGCCCGTCCCCGCGCACGGTGAGACCAAACTCGCTGTCAGCCTCTACGTCGGTCCAAAGGAATACCATCGCCTCGCCAACGGCGATATTTTCAAAGCTGATCAGGACAAGATCATGCAGTTCGGTAAAGTCTTCGGCTTTTTCAGCCAGCTACTCAACACGCTCATGACTTGGATGCACAGCCTGGTCTCCAACTGGGGACTCGCGATCATCCTCACCACCCTCACGCTGAAGACGCTCTCGCTGCCGTTCACGCTCGCGGCCTCACGCTCAGCGCGACGCATGCAGAAAATCCAGCCCGAGATGAAAGCCGTGCGGGAAAAATTCAAGGACAACCCGCAGAAACTCCAGGCCGCGACGATGGAGCTTTTCAAGAAACACAAGGTAAACCCGATGGGCGGCTGCATTCCTGTCCTCATCACGATGCCGTTCTTCTTCGGCTTCTACGCGATGCTGCGCAGCACGGCCGAGCTGCGCTTCGTGCCATTTCTCTGGGCGCACGATCTCTCGATGCCTGACACGGTCGCCCACGTGTTCGGTCTCCCAATCAACATCATGCCGGTTTTAATGGGCGCTACGATGATCGTCCAGATGCATCTCACCCCGTCGCCCACGGTGGACAACGCGCAGGCAAAAATGATGAAGTTCATGCCGTATATGTTCGCGTTGTTCTGTTATAATTTTTCCTGTGCGCTCGCGCTCTACTCCACGGTCAACGGTCTTTTCACCATCGGCCAGCAGCTCGTGATCAACCGCCTGAAAGACAACCCCGGTCCCGTTGGACCCGGCACCGCCGCCGTGACCACCGCCGCCGCGTTCGTCAAACCAACGAAAAACGTCACCCCGAAGAAGAAGTAGTAGCGAGTAGCGAGCATGCTGCACGCGCCCGAACTACTCGCTACTTTTTTTAGTTTCCGAACTCTCAGCTCTAGACTCTCAGCTCTCAGCTAAAAATGGCCGGCCATAATAAATGGTCCAAAGTCAAACGCCTCAAAGCCGTCACCGACGCGCGTAAAGGCAAAGTCTTCTCTCGTCTCTCGCGCGACATCACTCTCGCCGCGAAATCCGGCGGCGGCGATCGCGACGGCAACGCCCGTCTGCGAACCCTCCTCCTCGCAGCGCGCGAAGCGAACATGCCGGTCGAAAACGTCGACCGCGCCATCAAGAAAGGCACGGGCGAACTCCCCGGCGTCGTCTTCGAAGAAATCACCTACGAAGCATATGGTCCCGGCGGCGTTGCATTCATTGTCAAAGTGACAACCGACAACAAACAACGCGCCGCCCAGGACGTCCGTTCCGTTTTCACGCGTTGGGGCGGCAATCTGGCTTCTGCCGGCGCCGTCGCTTTTCAATTTCTGCATGCCGGCCAGTTTCTAATCTCCAAGGAGAAAACGACCGAGGAGGCGCTCTTGGAAATCGCGCTCGAGGCCGGAGCCGACGACGTGATCACAAGCGAACAAGGCTTTGAAGTTCGCTGTAACGTGCACGCGTTCGACAAAGTTTCGCAAGCGCTCGAGCTGAAGGGGCTGAAGCCGGATAGCGCGGAAATCGCGTACATCCCCACGACAATCGTTCCGGTGACCGACGCGCACCTGGCTCAAAGCATCACGAAATTGCACGACGCGCTCGATGAGTTGGACGACGTTCAGTACGTTTTCTCGAACGAAGAAGTCGACGACTCGATCGGGTAGGGCGCGTTATCCCTAACGCGCCGTTTCGAATCCCTCCGGTTTCCCCCGGCGCGTTAGGGATAACGCGCCCCATCTTTCGCGATGACAACGCCGATGACATACGTCGCCCTTGTCTCAGCCGTCCACCTGCGCGATCTTCCGCCTTTCGCATGACTGATGATACGACAGAGGTTTTGACGCACGACCCTCTCGCGGCGGGTGAGGTCGGCGTCGTCGTGCCCCACGATTTCATTTATTCTAATCCGTTTACGTTCAAGAGCGGACAGACGCTGCCGGGCTTCACACTCCGCTACGAGACGTACGGCACGATCAACGCCACGCGGGACAACGTAATCCTGATTTGTCACGCGCTGAGCGGCGACCACCACTGCGCCGGGCAGCACACACCCGAAGATCGGAAAACTGGTTGGTGGAACAACCTGATCGGTCCCGGCAAGGCGGTTGATACCAATCGCTTTTTTGTCGTTTGCGCGAATGTGCTCGGCGGTTGCCAGGGGTCGACCGGTCCGTCTTCCACCAATCCCGCCACCAACCTTCCCTACGGCCTCGCGTTTCCGTTCGTCACCATCCTCGACATGGTGCGCGCGCAAAAATTACTCCTCGATCATCTCGGCGTCAGCGAATTGCACGCCGTCATCGGCGGGTCGATGGGCGGGATGCAGGCGTTGTTGTTCAGCATCGAATATCCCACGTACACGCGCCGCGTGCTCGCGATGGCCACCACCGCACGCGAGGGCGCGCAAGCCATCGCGTTCAACGAAGTCGGTCGACAGGCCATCATGCAGGATCCCGAGTGGAATCACGGCGACTACGTTAAAGGCGGTGGGCCGCGCGTAGGCCTCGCGATCGCACGCATGATGGCGCACATCACGTACGTCTCTGACGCGAGCATGGACCGCAAATTTGGCCGCCGCCGAAAAAGCAACGGCCCCGGCGATAGCTATAACTTCGATGTGCAGTTCGAGGTGGAAGGCTATCT
>DAITQE010000137.1:0-7739 GCA_036833235.1 Opitutus sp. | reverse complement strand
GCCTACGCGCGCGCAAAGATACAAGCGCAATGCTGCGCCATCGTCCGAAAACATCTGCCGACCCTCCCATGAAAAAGATTCGCGTCGAACTTAAGCTCACGGCCATCGTGCATGTCGGCGACGACATCACCGAAGACTGCTCGCCGGACCGCGACCCTGATGCCGTAACCTCCTGCGTGCTCACGCGCGTTGCGCACCTCTGGCACGTTGTCCCGGCCGGCGACGCGGTGAGCTATGCACTCGGCGCGCTCATGGTCAATTCTGCTCCCGTCCTCGGCGAGCGCCTGCGGCACGAACTGCGCGAGAAAGGTTTTTAAAATGACACAAATCGACCCGACGGAATTTATCGACATCATGCCGCGAGGCCATCGGCCGCGCGCGGGCAAGGAGCTGCGCGTGTGCTTCACGTCCTGCACCGTCACCCCCGAGACTCTCCGCGCGCTCAATCGACTCGCGAACGATCTCGATGTCTCGCGCGGCAAAATGCTCGATCGCCTCATCGCCGATTATTCCGCCCGGCAAATGGCCAATGCTACGAAAATCCCGGCGCGGACTACCACGTCGCACGCCGGGACAAAACCAATACCAAAGCCGCAGCCTGCGGCCCCGGCTCTCTCAGTCAAACCAAAACCAATCAAGTCCTCCCGCCATGTCCTCTGAAAAAGAAATGCTCAGCGTCGAAGAAGTCCTTGAACTCCAACCCGGAGACGCCGAAAACGCGACGTGGATCAATCCCGGCTTTATTGCCGTTGTTCGGAAAATCACCACGAAGCAAACTAAAGCCGGAAAAGAATTTTTCCCCTGCGTGCTCGGCTCACAGACCGGCAGCGCCGAGCTTGAGGTGAGCTACTTCACGCGCCCGAAATTCTCGGAGGGCGACCTCATCGAGATTTCCGGCCAAGGTCTGCGGCGCACCGAATACCAAGGGAAGCCCCAGGCTGCCTGCGGGCAAAAAACCGAGACGCACATTCTCGGCAAATCCGCGCATGCACCCGAGCATGAGCAGCGCCGCGCAGCCGGACAGCCTCCCGTGAGCGGGCAGGGCTCGTTCCCCGTCGCCGGCCAGACAGTCGGCATGGCGATGAAGGAATCCATTGCACTCGCCGGCATGGCCGCGGACGGCATCACGCGCGCCAAGCTGGCCGACCCGCTCTTTTGGGCGGACGTGAAAATCTACGCCAGCAACATCATTCGCCTTTCGCGCAGCCTGGAGGCTGGTAAGCTCTCGCCGCCGTCGTGGCCCGTGGCGCAACCCGCAGAGGCTCCCACACCTGCCGCAGCGCCCGCGGGTGGTCGCGCTGACGCGCCGAGGCGCAGCACGAGCAAGCCGCAGCCGGGCCCGGGTGGGTCAGCGTTCCCGGATAATCAAGAAGACGATCCCGACGAGATAGCTTTTTGATCGCACCCTTAACCAATAGCCAAAAAACAAAACCATGTCATCCCCCGCTTACATTTGTTTTGATTGTGAGACGCGCCCACTCCCGGACCTCGTGACCAAATACGCGAAGCCCTATCCCGACTTCGACGAGGCAACCGTTCGTTACGGAAACACGAAAGACCCGGCCAAGCGCTCCGACCTCCTCGCCAGCAAGCGCATTGATCACGAGGAAGGCCGCGGCGCGTATTGGTCCTATATGCACGATCGCGCCGCGCTCGATCCGTTCACCGGCGCGATCGTTTGCATCGGAATTATTGCCCAAAACGGCGAGCCGGAAATCATCGCCGAGGCCACCGAGGCTGCAACCATTCGACAGTTCTGGTGGGTGTTTGCGCTCAGCACCAACGCGACGACCAAATTTGTTTTTTGGTCTGGGTCCGGCGACGTGTCCAAGAATTTCGACATTGATTTCATCGTCACGCGCTCGCGCATCCTGCGCATTCCTCTTCCTCATCGCGTGCGAAATGGTCGATACTACGACGGGCGCATTATCGATCTATCGAGCGAGTTCCTGCTGTTGCAGCGGGACCGCTTCCTGAAGCTCACGGTGGCCGCGGACATGCTGGGGCTCTACCAGGATCACAAGGACATTTTCCCGAAGACGGAGCAGGATGCGGTTCAGGGTGCCGACTTCTGGAAATTCTGGGATGGCGTGGCGCTTGCGAGCGAGATTCCGAACCATCCCGGAATCGCCTTCACCCGCACGGAGCAGCGCGCGCTCGCGGTGCAGTATTTGGGCAACGATCTTCTTACGACGAAATACCTCGCGGCGCACATTCTGTCATGATGACCGCCGAAGCACAACGGATCGCAATTGCGGAGACGTGTGGGTGGAATGATATTAGGAGCTACACGTATAGCGACGATGGCACCCAAGGCCTGGGTGCTCATCGCGCCGGAACACCTAACGGCTGCTGGACTTGGCTCCCCGACTACCTCAACGACCTAAACGACATGCACGCGGCCATCGCCGCGCTGCCTATGGAGCAGCAATGGTCAGTGTTCACCGCGCTCGCCCATTGCGTCGATTCCGAAAAACCCGCCTTCATGGGAAGCGCCGCAGAATACGCCGAGGCTTTCCTTAGAGTCATCGGCAAATGGCAATAACAATCTCGCGACTCAGCGCGAGGGAGGGGCCGCAAGGTTCCCCAGCCTCTGAGCGCGGGCCGGAGCGTCATCCGGCCAGAAATTTCCATGCCTACCACCTCCGATATAATTGCTGACCTGAGAGACGACATCACGCGGATTACCGATGAACGCGACGCGCTCAGCACTCGCCTCGATGAGCTGCATGAAATCCTCAACCGCAAGAACGCGATCATACGCATGCTGGCAATGGGCGATTGCACCGCCGAGGAACTCGGACTGTCCGACAACGACAAGGTTGCCTCCTCTCCGTGAAAACGATCAAAATACGGCCTCTTCTCTTTTCGGTTCTCTTCTCTCTTTTGCGCTGGGTTGCTGAGCGAACAACGGGAGCTAGCGCCGCCGGCCGCATGGGACAAGAAATTCTTCCCCTCACATGACCAAAGCCCCATCACGGGACGACGTGGCAATGCGCATAGCCCGCGCCCTCATCGCCGACAAGACCGCCCACGCCGCGGCCAACGTCGGCGCACCCTACACGCTCGGCCTTGCGGCTGCCTGCATCCGGGCGCAGCTCGCCGCCGAATTCCCGAAACGCCAGCTCGTGAACGGGCGCAACCTCCATTTCGACGCGTTAGCCGAGGCGTGCGGCTACACGGGCAGGATCACCAAGACCGCCGGCGGCACCGTCGCCGCGGCGCTCAAAGACATCCTGGAGGTGAGCCCGCAGGCCACGCCCGAGGAGATCGCCCGCGTCGCCAAGGCCGTGCGCAAGCGTTTCGAGAGCGGGGGCCCAAAGGCCGTCGCCGGCCACTGGCACGAGTATTCCGCCGAGCGCAAGCGGACCAACACGGCGAAGACGGACATCTACACTGAGCCGCCGGAGAACTGGCGGGGCGTGGCGCGGAAGCTGTATCCTGACGCCCTGGAGTGGCCTACGGTGCATGACTTCGCGGCGATGCCGTGGAAAGAGGTCAACGACACGATTCGCCGCGGCATCCTTGCGAAGCTTTACCCATGAGCCCCGCGCCCATCCCAACGGGGGACAGATTCGTTTATCGAGTCGCCAGCAACACCAAGGCCGGGCGCTATTATCTCATCGATCTCGTGGCCAACGGCGGGCTCGGGGAATGCTCTTGCAAGGACTGGCAGACTCGCCGCGGTCCTGCCGGCCGTGCGGGCGGATCTCCGGGAACGCGTGCCGTGCTCTGCCGCCACCTCATTACATGCCGCCGGCATTTCCTCAACCAATTGTTCAGCGAACTCGCGCGCTACGAAGACCAATCGCCGTTATGACCACGCTCGCCCGCCTGCTCATCGCCCTGCGCAATTCGCTCCCGCTCTACAGCCGGAGGCAGCGGGACAGCGCGTGGTGCGCCGGCTATTTCGCCGCGCTGCGCGTGCGCCGCGGGCAGCACGGGAAATTCACGCGCCTCCGACCATGATTACCGACGCTCAGCTTGCGTGCCTCAAGCTACGCTTCCCCGGCCTGGGCGAGCCCACGCTTCGCCGTAACGCCGAGGCCCTGCTTTCCCGGCCACATCTGGCCGTGCTGCCGTCATCCATCACGCACCCCGCTCAAAAGCCCGCCACGGCACGCAAACAGGGCAAGGCGAGGCTTCCGCGAGCGTCCAAGGTGCCGCGCACGCGCAACGGGAGCACATGGACAGAGGCGCAATTCTGGCAGGCCGTGCGTTCGACGCTGCGCCGCGGCTTCCGTTGGTGGAAGCCCGCCGTCGCCGCGCTCCACGCCGCGCGCGCGCCGTTCCGCGGCCCCCGCGGGCAGAAATGGGCGTTCCTCTGCGCCGATTGTCAAAAGCTATTCATTCGCCGGAAGGTGCAGATCGATCACGTCGTGGCCTGCGGCGCGCTCACGGACTATGCCCACGTAGGGGAGTTCGTGCGCCGGCTCACGCCAGAGTCACCGGATGCTTTTCGGGTGCGGTGCCTCACCTGTCACCAATTAAAAACCAATTCAGAAAAAACATAAGACATGAGCATTGAACCCACTATCAAAAATGAAGGGCCGGCTGGGGGCTTGTTGGGCGTCTTGCGCGAACTTGCCGCAGAACAGCGCAAGCGCGAATCTCAGTGCATCCACGCCCCGAAGGCCAAGGCGATGTATGCGCGTCGCGCCGAAGAAATCGAAGCGGCCATCGCTCGCGCCGTGTGCGCGCTCGGCGCGGCAAGCGCGGCTTACAACACGCATTGCGATGCCGTCGTCTCGGCGCTCAACGAAGCGCGGAGCGGGGACGCCTCATGGTCTCAGCAGCACGCCGACTACACGAAGGGCAAGCGCGACGCCCTCCGCGATCTTCTTGGTTCACCCAACGATCGAGATGAGCAACGAGCGAGCACGGAAAAATAAAATGAGCGTCGAACCCACCCACGAACCCAGGTGCTATTTTTGCGGCGAAAGCCCACCGCATACCCTCGGTGACTGTCCAGCGGCTCAGTCCGGCGAAATCACGCGCATGCACCTGCTCACCTGCCGGAAGCTGCTCCGCGAAGCGAGGGCGATAATCCAAAGCCAGCGCGCCGCGCATTACGCTCACGCCCTTGTGCCGGTGGCCGGCACCGCCGCGCTGCTCGATGAAATCTCAAATGAACTTTCAATAAAATGCAAAGAAACACCATCTATCTAATCTTTGCGCTCACGCCAATCTTCCTCGGAACGCTCATTTTCGTCGGCATGAACATTTACGTCAGCGTAAAAGTGAAGCGGCGGATTCGGGAGCTGGAACGTAATGCCGTAATGTCCTCCCCCGTTGGCTTCGACTGGCAGGCGTGGCATGAAGAAATGGGCGAATGCAAAGAATGGCTTTATCATGGATGGCCGGAGCCCGGCGGAATCTATCAGGGGAAAATAATCGGCGGCTACGGCTTTCACTACGTGCGCAGAAAGCGCCGCGTGCGCTTCTGAAGCCGAACACCCTGTGGAGACGCAATATCTCAACGCTCCGGTAAAATCCTGCGATACGTGCGTGCATCAGCGCGTAGAAGCGCGGGACAAAGGCCGAAACAGCGCGAAGTGTGCCCGATTTCAAACGCACTGTTCGCTAGCCGTGCAATGGTCCGACCGCTGCTCGCTTGATCTTCGGGCGTGGCACGCGAAACCGCCGGCGCCCGCCCCGGAGCCGCCCCGAAGCCTACGGCAATGGCTCTATGAAAAGCTCTTTGCCTAATATCACGATGCACCCATGAAATTCTTCATCGCCTTTGTCCTCGTATTTACGGGCGGGATGCTCGCGGGCATTTTGATGAGTCGCACAGCAACCGAAACGCTTTGGACGTGGCGAATCTCCATCATCGTCTTCATCACGTTTTCAATGATCGCAATAACCTATATCCGCAGCGACTAACCCATGAAATCAAAAATGAACATACTACTACTCATCGTCGCTTTAACTTTTATAGTTATCGCGCTCTACAATCTGACCAAAAAAGGCGGAGACGACGACACCGCGCCCAAGGAGCCGCAAGATGGAGAAGTCCAAATCCGCCAGCAGGGCGAAACCTTTTGGACTTACCGCTACGTGCGTTACCCGGGATGGAAAATCGATGCATGCTTTTTTTCGCTGGAGGAGGCGCGGCAGGCCCAGAAAAAGGCAGAGGATCGCCTAAAAGATGAAGTCGTCATCAAGTTCAAGTAAACCCAACATGAAATCCCCATACACACCGCCGCCGCATGGTGAGCCCGCCGTAAAAACTTTCTCCAGCAACAACGATTTCGACCATTGCGGGGTGGAACTCGACGACGCTCTGCTTGATGCCCGCTTCGACCTCGCGACATGGCACGAAGGATTTCTTTTACTCCGCGCCGACCTCACCAAAGAGCAGGCGCTCGCGACGGTGGAAAATCTGCGGTGGCTCGTCGAGAAATCGTTTGAGCCGAACGCAGAAGCCCGTGTTGAAAACCATGTGGCCAGTCTGCCCGGTCCCAAGGCGCTTGGTTCGGAAGCTTTGGACGAGCTGGAAAATATGTGCCGACAACACTGCTACACGATCAAGGCTGAGCGCGACTACAACGGCCAGGTGGCCGGGACGCTCGTGACCGACAGCGGGGCGCTGTCCGTCAACGCTGACGCGCTGCGCACTCTAGCCGCGGCAATCCTCCGCGCTTCCGAATCGTAGCCCAGGCCGGGCGCATGGTCGTAGGCTACTGGCCGGAAAACGATCCGAGTCTTAGTCCAGCGGGCTTTTTATCGTAGCTAGCGCCCTCGGTGCGATGTGAAGATAAATTTGCGTCGTCTTAACGTCTGAGTGTCCGAGCAACGCTTGCACTTTAGAAATATCCGTTCCGCCCTGGACCAGCGCCGTCGCGTAACCGTGGCGCAGAGAATGACACGTCACACGCTTCGCGATTCCGGCATCTCTCGCGGATTTTGTGACAGCTTTCTGAAGCCCGTTTTCGTGCGTATGGTGCCGCCGATATATGCCACTGCGCGGATCGCGTGACAGTCCCTTTCCAGGGAATACCCAAAACCACGGCCAATCTTTTCCACCATTGGGAAATTTGCGCCCAAGCCCTTCTGTCGGCATTTGAATTGCGGGGTATCCGTTCGCCTTGTCGCCTTCCCAAAGCGCCCGCACGCGCACCAAATGGGCCACCAGCGGCTCAACGAGTGATTTCGGGATATTCACCACGCGATCCTTTCCTCCTTTCGCCCCGCGAATAAACAGCGTGCGGTTTTTCGCATCACAGTCCTTTACGCGCAGCCGCGCACACTCCATGAGTCGCAATCCGCTGCCGAATAAAAGCGAGGCCATGAGGCCGTGCGTTCCCGGAATCAGCGCGAGGATTCGTTTCGCGTCTTCAACATCAACATATTCGGGAATGCGCGTTGGCCGTTTAGCGGCCGACCAAGCGCCGAGCTTGCCGAGCGGTGCGCCGATGCCTTCACGGTAGAAAACAACAAGCGCGTTCAAAACTACGTTCTGGGTTTTTGCCGCGCAGTGCGGCGCGATGGATTCGAGATAGGAGCGGACTTTTTCTTCCGAACTTCCGGCCGGCTTTTCACTCCGCAGGAACGCGACGTATTTCCGCGCCACCGCAACATAGCTTCGCTCCGTCCGGTGCGACCAATGTTTTAGGCGGATGAAATTAATAAAGCGTTGAATCGCATCTGACTCGCTCATTTTGATAGGTATATTTTTGTAGGTCTAATCACTTGTTCGGCGAAGAAGCCAGAAGGGCCTTGGCGCTGTCATACGT
>DAITQE010000136.1:4913-7790 GCA_036833235.1 Opitutus sp. | reverse complement strand
GTCGAAGACATGGGCGGGACGCCCATGCCACGTGGCACGGGCGTCCCGCCCGTGGGTTTAAGCGATCGCTCCAAATCCGATTTGGTCCCGTCCCTACCCGAATTTTCCCTGTTGGAAGGCGCGGACAAAAACAAGGATCAATCCTATTTTCTCGCTCTGCTTTCCCAAGCTCAACTTCGCGCCGCTCGATTTCCCGTCGGTCATTTGCCGAAGCCCGAACTTCGGCGCATCGCGCGCGACGCTGGACTTGCGACCGCCGAGAAAAAAGACAGCCAGGGAATCTGCTTTATCGGCGAAGTAAAAATGCAGGATTTTCTGCGTGCTTACGTCCCGGATGCGCCAGGGCCGATCGTTCGCGCCGGCGACGGTCACGAGCTGGGACGCCATCGCGGTTTGCATTTCTACACCCTCGGCCAGCGGAAAGGAATTGGGATTCCCTCCAACGCCGACCGCGAAGCCTACGTGGTCGTAGGTAAGCGGGCGCGCGACGGCGCGCTACTCGTGGCGTTCGACCATCCGGATGCGCCGGGACTTTTTCAACGCGAGGTTCGCGTCCATTCACTGAGCTGGATCGGATCGCCGATCACTCAGGCGACTCACATCGAAGGGCGCGTTCGCTATCGCGATCCACGCGTGCCACTGGATTTCGTTCCAGAACCAGGTGACTCTGCACGCGTCACATTCGAACAACCACAGCGAGGGTTGGCGAGCGGCCAAATCCTCGCACTGTATCAAGGCGAACAACTGCTCGGGGGCGGAATCTATCTGTGATCCCGGGCCGCCGGGAGACCCTGAGCACGCCTTCCTTTAACGTTTAACGCCGCGGATCGAATGATCGCATTGAATCTTTGGAGACGTGTTCGGCCACCGAACTTATTGGGATGACCTTTGCGACCACTCGAAATACCTCAGCCGAGTCGACTGTTTAGTCGGACGTGTGCAGTTGAACCTCAGCGCTCAGAGCCGAAAGCCAAGAGCCCCGATACTCAGCGGCAGTCCAACCTCGGAGTCGTCCGTTTGGCTAATCGCTCAACTGAATTCTTCGGTTTTAGCCGCGGAATTGTTCGATCGCGCCCTCTTCGTAGCTGATCTTGCCTTCTGAAACTTCACGGAGGGCTGTGTCTTCAGCGGAAAGTTTTTCCAACGATTCCACCAGCGGACGATTGCCTCTTCGCAACTGTTTCACGCGCCGAGACACAACATTGACGAGAATGTTGGGGTCACCCACGACTTTGAGTGCGGCCTGAAGATAATCGTCTCTCATGGTTAATGAAGTCAGAGAGAACGCCGCGAGGCGAAGAGAAGCTCCGCTTTTCGGCCGGTGTTCTCGCTGAGTCTGTCACTCTGCATGCGTGCCCCGTAAAACACGACACATATATGCAGTCACGCGCGAATCGAGGTCGTCAATTCACGCCTGCACACTCAATTAACATAATGGGCAGCATGTCCCTGGGCGTGTCTCGAAATTGTGCTGTTCAGGCAGCCAATCTGCTCAGATTTGCGAATACGCCGTCGGAATCATGAAGCGGCTAGTGATTTTTGAAACGTTATCCTGATAACGCGGATCACTCCTCAGCTTTTGCCAGACCGGATGTTTTCCAAATTCGGTCCAAGCTTTTGCATGTCTTTCACGATCTGCGCTGCAGAGCATATACGTGAGGTGTGGAAGATCGCGGCCGACCAAAGCCTGGCCATAAAACACGGGCGACATGTTCAGCGTTTGCATCAGCTCAATCTCTCCATCGTTGAACATTGCGACCTTGTTCAACGCCTTGGCCTCGCTGTAGCTCTCATAGGTGCGCATCTCGAAAATCCTGGATTTCCCCTCGCGCGCAAGCGCTGGTACCGCATAACGCGGTAGGCCGGCAAACGCGAGCAGCAGCCAGCTGTCAATGCGATCAAATGCCGGCGTCGTTCGACTTGGAGTCATCAGATACTCCGCCGCAGCCGCCTGTACGCTCGGGTCGGTGTTAATCGAAGCAGTCACCTCCGCAACGGATTCCAGCGAAGCGTGAGGAATCAACACCCACATCGCGGGACCGTCCTTGGCCTCAGGCTCGATGAACACGCCCACCGCTTTAATCCCGCGCGTGTTGAGCGCAGGAATCAGCGCTTTTTCCAAATAAGCATCGAGCAGCTCGTGCGGTGCTTCCGGCTTCAAGCGATAGGATCGCAACTCATAATAATCACGAGCCAAGGTCGGCTCCCCTACCCGTCTCACATCTGCGCCCGATGCTTTGGTTCCGATTGCGGCAGCCATCGAGGCCAGCGCAGCTGTCTTAACGAAATCACGGCGGTCGAATTTCATAAGTGGAGTAACGCACCAGTTCCCCAGAGGTTTCGGAGAATTACACGCTCTTCCTGCGCCGTCCTAAGTGCGAGCTGCCAGCCGTTGGCGCGCTTCGAGCGCGCGGCGAACTCGCGTGCGCGCGAGGGGTCAGCGAAGCGTGCACGCATGAACGCCATTCTCATCCTCAACGATCACGCGGGCTCGATCGCAAACGGTAACGATAGCGGGCTGACCTCACAAAATATCACTGACACGTTTGCCGCAGCAGGAATCACAATCGTGACGCATCGAGCGACCGGACCGGAAATGACCTCGGCGATCCGCGCTGCAATGGAGAAAAACCCGGACGCCATTTTTGTGGGAGGGGGCGATGGGACGGTCAGCACCGCCGCGGGATTACTGGTGGAAACCGGCATCCCGCTCGGTATCCTTCCTCTCGGGACGCTCAACCATTTCGCGCGCGATCTCGGTTTGCCTGGGGACTGGTGCGACGCCGTTAATGCTCAAACAACAGCTCAGCGAAGGGCCGTTGACGTGGGAGAAGTAAACGGGCGGGTGTTTATCAACAACTGTTCGCTTGGCTCGTA
>DAITQE010000136.1:0-4903 GCA_036833235.1 Opitutus sp. | reverse complement strand
CGTATGCTCAGGCAGTCCGGCAGCGCGATGCGCTGCAGTCTGAACACGGTCACGGCAAATGGCGCGCCATGTTGGTTGCGTCGATCGCGGTCTTCCGCGCGTTACGCCGCCTACGTCTGCAGATCGAGATGCCCGCGACCTCATTGGCGTTGCGAACACCATTCGTCGTGATCTCGAACAATCAATATTCTGGCCGCGTATTCGGTCCCTCGCTGCGGCCACGATTGGATGCGGGTTTGTTATGGCTATACACGACGCGCGCGAAACGAAGAACCACGATGCTCCGGCTGGTTTTGCAGACGCTCCTTCACCGGATCGACGAGACGGAGGCACTCGAAACTCATGCCATGACCGAAACCGTCATAACGACCAAACAGAGTGAGCTGCCCATCGCGGCTGACGGCGAAGTCATCGACGTCGAACCGCCCTTGCGTTTCCGGATCCGCCCCGCCGCGTTGCACGTCCTCGCGCCGTCGCGCTCGAAATTAGACGTATGAGAACGATCGCCCATCTTTCTGATCTGCACTTTGGCACGGAGATCCCCGCCGTAGTCGAAGCGCTGGTGGCTGACCTCGAGTCACTCGAGCCGTCGCTCGTCATCGTCAGCGGCGATCTCACGCAACGGGCGCGCAGCGGCCAGTTCCGGCTCGCGCGCGATTATCTCGCGCGATTGCCCCACCCGCAACTCGTCGTGCCGGGAAACCACGACGTGCCGTTCTACGACGTGGCCCGGCGCTTTCTCACACCTCTCAACCGGTATCGGAAGTTCATCAACCCCGAGCTGAATCCCATCTTTGCCGACGAGGAATTGTTCGCACTCGGGTTGAACACCGCCCGTTCGTTTACGTGGCAAAGCGGTCGCATTTCGGAGGAGCAGATAATCATCTTACGCGACCGGCTGATCGAAGCGGGAAGCCGGCTCAAGGTGATCATCACGCACCATCCATTCGTTCCGCCACCCGATGACGACGGCATCAAGCTGGTCGGTCGTGCCGCGCTGGCGATTCCTCTGCTCGACGCCCATGAAGCCGACCTGCTGTTGGCCGGACACCTCCACCGCGGATATGCGGCTGACGTGCGCACACGTTATCCGGCTGCGCGCCGGTCGGTTCTTGTCGCACAAGCTGGCACCGCGACCTCGGGCCGAACGAGAAAGGAACCCAATGCGTTCAACTGGATCACCCTTGAGCGCCTGCGCATTACGATCACCGTTCGCGCGTGGGACGGAAAAGAATTTAGTCCTCTCCAAACAAAAAGCTACGCGCGAACGCCCGATGGCTGGCATCCGGTCAAATATAAAACATCGTGACGATTCGCGTCACATCCGTGTCTATTCTCCATGCATTCCCAACTCGTCGTCGTAAAGGATACGATTAAGCTCAAGCACTTCGATCCCGGCTACACCGGCGGATTGGAAAAAGAAGAGGCGAAGGCGAAAACCGAAAAACTCTGCCATCGACTGGGTGAGCTGCAACAACTGCTGTATGCGAATTCCACGCACGCTGTCGTGCTGTTGTTCCAGGGCATGGACGCGAGCGGCAAGGATGGCACCGTTACCGCAGTCTTGCAGCACGTGAATCCAATCGGCGTTGAGGTCGCAAACTTCAAGTTACCTTCCTCCGAGGAAAAAGCGCATCATTACTTGTGGCGCGTCAGCAAAGCTCTACCGCGTTACGGAAATCTCGGAGTTTTCAACCGCTCGCATTACGAAGCTGTGCTTGTGGAACGGGTACTCGGGATTGCCCCGCACAAGGAATGGTCGCGGCGGTACGAGCAGATCGTGGCTTGGGAGCGAATGCTCGCGGAAAATCGGATCATTCTGTTGAAATTTTTCCTTCACCTGAGCCGGGAGGAGCAAGGGGACCGTCTGCAGGAACGACTCGAAAATCCAAAAAAAAATTGGAAATTTTCGAGTGGAGATCTCGAAACTCGCGAACGTTGGGACGAGTACGCCGAGGCGTACGAGGACATGCTCAACGCGACCAGTCACCCGAGTGCGCGATGGCACATCATCCCTGCCGATCACAATTGGTATCGCAACCTCCTCGTCTCGCAGATTTCCGTGAAAGCTGTCGAAGCGCTCAAGCTGAAGTGGCCGGAACCGAAGGAAGATCTTTCAAAGATCAAGATCACCTGACCTACGACTTGAGCGCGGTTTGCGGCGGACAGATTTCCCCTGCATGGCGCCTCACGTGACTCCAACGCCACGAATCCAAATCCGTCCAGCGGCCCACGGTCAGTCGTACTTCAATTTGATCGCCCACCGCAAACTCGTCGCGATCGGTCCGGAGCACCCGAAATCCCCAGTGCGGTGCGCGTCCGCTGTCGAGCGGTCCTGAACTGAGGCTTAGATCCTGATCTACCCGCGCTCTGAAATAAACGGCATAGCCATCGAGCCTTCCCGCGTTCACGACCGTGCGCGTAAAGCGAAGCTCGAGCGGCAAATCGGCTTCGTTCAACGTGTGGAGATCCACCGAAAGGATCGGTTCGGGGTGACCAAGGAAGTGATCGACAAACCCAAGATCGCTGCTGCTCCGATGATAATATGAGGGTTCCTGCGGACGATCACGTTCCGTACATGCATAATCGTATCCATGCACGTTGAGCTCCCAGAGAAACGGCACCACCCGATCATCCTTCACTTTGATGGGCTCGCAATAGAGATCGAAAAGACTCGGCAGAATGAGACCGCCGGGCTTCAGCAGCCGATCGCGAAGATCCGCCACGTTGGCCACCATCGCTTCGTCAAACAAACAGTCGCCCATCTGCTCGTGGACGATGACATCAACGCGTTCAGACAGAGAGAACTCCGTGCTATGGGCGGCAACAAACTCGACATTCTGGATACCGTTATGCGCAGCGATCGTTTTGGCGTGTTTTAAAATTTCAGAATGATCGATCGCATAGACCCGGGAGGCTCCGCGGCGCGCGGCAAAAGCGGCCAGGATTCCGGTGCCAGTCCCGAGATCAATGACACGGTCGCCTGGCTGGATGTGCCGCGTAATCGCCGTATGATAAAACCGCATGCGCGGCTGATCCGCAAGCATCCGCTCCTGCTCATAAAAGTCCGCAAAATACCGGCCGTTGAAATCGCGATAACGCGCTTCCGGACTCAACCCAGCGTCCGAATAAATCCACGGAGCGAGCGCTGGTTGCGACTTGACCCACGCTCCCGCTTGGTAAGTCGCACGATGTAGCATCGAAAAAAACGCGGCACTGAGGCGCTGAAGGGGCGAGTAAAACATGAATTTCCGACGAGTTTGTCGCCTGGATCGAAAACTGTGCGGTACGGCCAACTCGAAGGCAAGGCATGGTGTCGTCCTAACACCCACGTTGCCAGCAACGCGCTGTCGAATCTCAATTTTTCTTCGCCGGTGCGAGAGTGATCCCGCTCTTCTCGATCCGGATTTTTCGGTCTCGATACAGCGATCCGATCGCCTGTTTGAAGGCCTTCTTGCTCACACCAAACACCGCGCGGATGTCCTCCGGCGGACTGTTGTCATGATAAGGCAGCTGTCCTCCAGCATCCTTGAGCGCTTCGAGAATCTGCTCTGTCAGCGGGGCAATTCGGCGATAGCCGGCCTGATCCAACGCAACGTCTATTTTCCCATCCGGCCTGACGGCTCGCACAAAACCGTCGAGTGCCTGACCGGCTGATAAAGGTCCGGAAAGATCCGAACGATACAAGAGACCGCGGTGAGCATTTTCGATAATCGCGTTGTAGCCGAGGGGAGACTCTCCAGTAATAAGCAGTTTCACCGCCTGCCCTTCTCTGTAGGTCTCGGGAACGAGATCGAGGTAACGATTCAGCCGTGCACTGGCGATGATGCGGTCTGTTTTTTCGTCGAGCGCCACACGAACGACGATCCACGACCCCGGCTGTAACGGTTCTGTCTGTTCCCGAATCGGCAACAATAAATCCTTTTCCAGTCCCCAATCCAAAAAAACTCCGATGCGCGGATTCACACTCACGACGCGTAGGAGCGCAAAGTCGTCCACCATGGCGTGGGGCTGTTCCGTGGTCGCGACCAACCGATCTTCCGAGTCGCGGTAAACGAAGACGTCCATGATCCCGCCCGGCACAACGCCGCGCGGAATATAGCGGCCGGGCAACAAGATTTCACCGTGCGAGGCGCCATCGAGATAGAACCCGGGTGGAGCTTCGCGGAGAATGGGGAGAAGATTGCGTTTACCAATAAGAGCCATGGGCCCCACGAAGTTGACCTCATCGTTCCCCGATGAGGAGGCAATTCGTGAACCTTGGGATTGAGGCCAGCGGTCGCGCGCTCCAGGTTGCAGTGATGGCTCCGTCTCCATCTAACGACCCACTCCACGGCGTCACGCTTGAGCGAATCCTCACCGAGCTGAGTGCAGCCCTGGGTTGGGAAGAGTTGGGCCATCGCGTTCCCGTTCGCTGCTTCCTGTTCGATCCGAGCATCAAATCGAGTCTCACCTTCCTGCGTAAAACGCCGTGGGCTCGAACGAAAGTTGAGCAGATCTATGTCCAATGGAAATCGGCGCAGCCTTGAGTCGGATCAACTCCTGGCCCCCGAATCTGAGTTAATTAACGCCTATTCGTCACCAAATCCACTTACCGTCAGCGATCGTCCATTATCCTTCGCGCCGAGTTTCAAGATAAACGGTGCCGCGACTTTTGCCCACGCTTCCGCTTTCGGATAATTTGCGGCCCCGTCCGACCAACACGCACGCAACATGTCGGTATCGATAACACCGGGATTGAGCGGAACCGCCGCCATGCCTTTGGGCAGTTCCTGCGCGAGCGCTTGAGTGAGGCCCTCGATCGCATATTTGGATGCGCAATACGGCGCGACCTCCGCCGACGCACTTCGGCCCCACCCCGAACTCAGATTCACGATGATCCCAGAACCTCGCGCGACCATCG
>DAITQE010000135.1:0-7801 GCA_036833235.1 Opitutus sp. | reverse complement strand
CAGTCTGTCTTCTTTCATCCTGGCACCATCCTGGCATGATCCTGGCAGGTGCCGGAAGGCGTGGTTTGGTTGGTTCCATGGTGCACGCATCCGGAGATCGTCCCTCCGCAGGATACAGGGCGGGTCAGAGACCGCGCCCGCCACAAAAAATACAAAATACGCAAAGATCGCGAGCTGACACACTCCCGGCGTCACCTCGCACACACCTGACTGCGAGCGCGCACACTCCAAGTGTCCGCTGACACGTCCCAAGACTCCGCTGCATATATCCGATCGTCGTCTGACACTGCCCTGACCGCGTCGCGTACGGACCTGCTATCATGCCGCAACCCAGTCATCGGTTATCATGTCGCTCTCACCTGCGGTTTCAAACGCCGTTTGTCGGGTCACTGCAGCGCCGCCACGGCGTCGCGATAGGCTACCTCCGCGCTCGCCGCATTGGTTGCCGTACATTTCAGATCGCGCAACAATCCGTCGCTCAGCCCGTAAATCCAGCCATGGATCGAGAGAGTCTGCCCGCGCGCCCACGCATCCTGCACCATTGTCGTCTGACAAACGTTGGCCACCTGCTCCACCACGTTGAGTTCGCACAACCGGTCACTACGCATCGTCTCGTCCGCCAGCCGGCACAGACAGTTGTTGTGTTTTTGGCGGACGTCCTGCACGTGCCGCAGCCAATTGTCAGCTAGTCCCACCCGCTCACACCGCAACGTGGCATTGACACCGCCACACCCATAGTGACCCACGACCATGATGTGTTTCACCTTCAGCAGATCGACCGCAAACTGGATAACCGAGAGGCAGTTCAGGTCTGTATGCACCACGACATTCGCAATATTGCGGTGAACGAAAATTTCGCCCGGCAGAAGTCCAACAATCTCATTCGCCGGCACGCGGCTATCGGCACAACCGATCCAAAGGTACTCCGGTGACTGCTGGCGCGAGAGCTTCGTGAAAAACTCCGGATCACGTCGCTTGATCGCTTCCGCCCAACCTTTATTCTGCTCAAACAGGTGACCGAGGATTTCCATGCGAACGCGGATGTTCGCGGCGTCGGTGGCGTTGTCCATGCCGAATCGCGGCTCATCGCGCGCAGCGGGCAACTGGGAGCGCGGGCGTCGCCGCCCGCGCCGAAGGCAATGCGGGCGGGACGCCCGCGCCCCCAAAAACCAGCAATGCCGAACCCTTCCTCATTACATGTCTTCCCACCCTTCACCTTCACTCTCACCTTCACTTGAGATAGGTCGGACGCTCGCGATCTGAAACGCTCCGCCGTTCACCACTGCAAGCTTTGCGGCGTGTATTCCATTAGTTCAATGTCGTTGCCGTCGGGATCCTTGATCCAAGCCTGCTTCGAGTGATCCATGCCCACCTTAATTGGCAAGACCTTGAGCCCCTTGACCTCGAGGTCGGCAACGACGTTCTCGAGTCCGCTGACTTCGAAACAGAAATGGCGCGTGTGGGCTTCGTGATTTGATCGCATCGTCACGACCTCGCCGCCCCATTGCTTCACCGCTCCGCGCTGATCAAAGATTTCCACGAAGGTCATGTCGCCGCACGCGAAATAATACCCGAACGCAAAACCATCGTCGTTTTTCATGGTGAACTTCATCGGAAACCCGAGCGTGTCGCGATAGAAGGTAATCATGTCATCGAGGCGATCGGTGAAGAGGCAAACGTGTCCGAGTTTTTTGATCATAAAAAGAAATCAGGAACCGCGAATGCACGCCAATCTACGCGAATGGAATTCAAGCCGCAAAACGCTTTAACTGCACTGACTGCCGTTGATTCGAATGAGTGATCATCAGCGTTCGTCAGCGATTAAGCCGGGTTTTGTTTTTTGCGTCTTTTCGTGATTTTCGTGGCCATCGGTCCGCGCAAGATTCGTTCGCCGTTTACACCACGCGCGCCCAGAGCACCTTCAGGTACCGGCTCTCGAGACAATTCGAGTACACCGGATGATCCGGGCCGGGCCCCGTGCGATCGAAAAACTGCAATCGGCGATTCTGGCGATGCGCCGCCTTGATTACGTGGGCCTCGAAATCCTCGAGACTCAATAACCCCGAGCACGAACACGTCACGAAGATCCCACCTGACTTCACCAGCGAGATCGCGAGCAGGTTGAGATCTTCGTATTTCTGGCGGCCCTCCCAGTTGCCCGCGGCGTCGCGCGTGAAAATAAACTTCGGCGGATCCAGGACCACGACATCCCACTTCTCTCCGTTCTGCTGCATTTGGCGCGCGTACGCGAACGCGTCAGCATGCACGAATTTTAACCGCGCCTGATTCAGGTTCGCATTCCGTTTCGCCTGTGCGATCGCCGCTTCGTCGAGATCAACGCTCGTCACCTCGGCAGCGCCGCCTGTGACTTTCGCGTTGAGTGAAAAGCCTCCGGTGTAACAGCAAAGATCCAGCACGCGCGCGCCGTTCGTGAACCGCGCGATTGCGCGCCGGTTGTCGCGTTGATCACAGAAAAAACCGGTCTTGTGCCCCTCCGCGAAATCGACTTCGAAACGCACGCCGTGCTCCCGGATTTTCACTAGCTTTGGCGCGGCCGCATTCGTCTCGTTGAACGTGGACGGTTTGATCCCCTCGAGGCTGCCGAGATCGTGATCGACATGCACGCGAGCAAACTTGGTGCCCGCCAGCTCGTGCAACAGCGGCAACCATGAGAGCAGACGCTGCGCGATCCCGAGGCTGTAAATTTCGCACAAGAGAGTCTCACTGTAGCGGTCGATGGTGAGACCGCTCAAACCGTCGCCGTCGGAGTTGATAAGTCGATACGCGTCGGTCGACTCGTCGAGTTTGAACAACTCCCGCCGCAGCGCCACCGCGCGCCGGATAGCCCCATCGAAATAACTTTCATCGACCGGCTCGGTTGAATGGCAAACGACGCGGAGCGGAATTTTCGCTCGTGGGTTGAAGAGCCCGCCACCCGTGAGATTGCCATTCTTGTCATAGACATTGACGAAATCGCCCGGCCGCGCGTCGGACGAAACCTGCCCGAGTAGCCGCGGGAAAATGGCCGGTTGAAACGTAAAGTATTTCAACTGTGCCCACGGTTTCGGCCACGCAGAGCGATCGATAACAGGTACGCTTTTCTTCCCTGGCGGTTCGGAAAATTGATCTTCGTCGGACATGGCGTAGAGGGAGCCGCGAGACGCAGCCGTCCGCACGCTACGACGTGCCCAGGCGAGTAGAAGCCAAAAGCCGAGGCTTAACCACAACGCGCAGAATCTTCGGAGTGGCGTCGCCTTACGATCGGCTTCGCCCGAACAGGAAATAGAGGATCGAGCCGAGAAACGGGAGCAGAATGATAACGATGATCCAGACGACCTTGTTTGGATTCCGACTTCTTGCGCAGTCCGACGATCGCGACTATCCAGAGGACGAACCACAGAATGGAAAGAGCGTAATTCGGACTGAAGATCATCGAGCTATTGTCAGCACGAAGCGACGCAGGTTACGGATAAATCCCTGCAGATGTGCGAGCATGAGCGAGCGGTATGGTTGGGTCCACTCGCTCACCAGACTGTGTGAAAACACAATAACAATGCCTCACCGGCACTTCACGAAACAAAAAAGCCGACCGGATGTCCGGTCGGCCTTCGAAAACGGAGCGGACGAGGGCGTCCGCGCTCCCATTTACGCGACGCGCTCGACGATGAGCGGCGGGGGCGTGGGGCGCTTCGGCGCGAGGCGGTAGGCGTTCTTGAAGTATTCGAGGGCCTGCTCAAGCTTCGCCTCGTCGTTGTAATGAATCATCATGAGTGGCTCGCCCTGCTTCACCTGGGTGCCGACCTTCTTGATCTCCGAGACACCAACGGCGTGATCGACCTTGTCATGCGGCTGCTCCCGCCCGGCGCCCAAGAGGTGCACGCCGCGTGCAATCATGGCCGCATTGATCGTGTGCACGTATCCGCGCTTCGGAGCCGGCAGCTTTCGAATGTGCTTCGCTGCCGGAAAACGGTCGGGATGCTCGATGAACGTAATGTCGCCGCCTTGAGCTTTGACCAGGTCCTTGAACTTCTGGAGTGCAGACCCGTCCGTCAGATGGCGTTGCACGGTCTGTTTAGCCGACAACGTTGACCCAGCAACCCCTGCCAGACGCACAATTTCCATACCGAGCTTCAGCACGAGTTCCTTCATGTCCTCGGGGCCTTCCCCCTTGAGCAGTTGGATCGCTTCTTTGACTTCGAGCGAGGTGCCAACGGTGTCTCCAAGCGGCTGATTCATGTCGGTAACCAACGCGACGCACCGGCGCTTCATAGAACGACCCACGCGGGTCATCGAGCGGGCCAGTTGTTTCGCCTGCTCGAGGTCTTTGATGAAGGAGCCATTGCCCCACTTCACATCGATCACGAGGCCCTCAGAACCTTCGGCCAACTTCTTCGAAAGCACGCTGCCCGTAATCAGCGGAAGGCTGGGAATCGTGCCGGTTTCTTTGCGGAGCGCGTAGAATTTTGCATCCGCCGGAGCCAGCGCTTCGCTCTGTTCCACGATGGCGCCGCCGATGCGAGCCAGCTGAGAAATAAACTGATCGATCGGGAGATGGCCCTTGAACCCCGGGAACGAACTCAACTTTTCCAACGTGTTGATGACGTATTCGTGTTCGACGCCACACATCATGGGAACCACGACGCCACTCGCCATCGCCAGTGGCACGAGAACCAAGGACGTCTTGTCGCCAACGCCGCCCGTTGAATATTTGTCGATCTTCGGTTTCGCGATCGTCGAAAGGTCGATGACCTCGCCGGAAAGCATCATTTCCTCGGTCAGATCGGCCGTCTCCTGGGCCGACATATTGGAAAAATAGATTGCCATCATCAATGCAGACAGCTGGTGCTGAGGCATTTCACCGTCCAGCGTGCTATCGATGATATAGCGAATTTCTTCTTGCGTAAACTCCCCGCCATCGCGCTTTTTTTCGATGAGATACTCGAAGGTTGGCTTAATGAACCGGCGGGCCGGAATAGTACGTTTCGTCATGTGGGTAGAATCTGAGAACACCGCGAACCGCGGTGCGGAAAAGTTTGCGAGGAAACCCGTTTATGACAGATTGTCGAGCCGAAAAGCCGGCAAGCCCGTGAACGCAATCGCGTCTCAAATGAGTTGTTTGTGTGATAATATACGCCTAAACCAAACGATATCAACGTGGCAATTACGCGGGCTAACTGAAGCCCACGGCTTTCCGGTTTGCCGTTGCAACTCACGGTTTCCGTAGGCCGCGAGCTCAAACCGCGCCAGCAAGCTGGCAGCCTACATCTACAAAACCAGACCGGAGACCGTGGACTAAGGCCGCTCGGTAAATCCGTCGGCCCGATATCCTCGGCGCTCGACGCCCATCACTTCCCGCTGCGCGTTTTAATCCATGTCGCCATCACCGCGCGTTCGTAGTCTGTCATGCCCGTCGCATTACCTAATGGCATGATGCGGGTCACCACGACCTGCTGATAGATGCGTTCGGCGTTTTGGTTCAGTCCCTCAATGGAATTAAGTAAAACTCCCGCCGGTGGCTGGGCGATTCCTGGAAACGTGGGAGCGGGCGAATGACACGTGACGCAACGTTGGCCGACAATGGCTCTCACTTGATCGATCGTCACGGGTCCATCGACCCGCGGCAGTGGCTTGATGTGTGGAATCGTCCACCACGCCACAAAACCAAGCATGGCAGCCCCAAACGCTGGATACTGCCACGCGAGCACGCCTTTGTGGCGTCGGACAAAAAAATGACGAATCGCCACGCCAGCGCCGGCAATCAACGTCAGTACCGCCCAACTGTGCGGGTGGCTGTAAGTGAATGCATAATGATTGCTCACCATCGTGAACAACACCGGCAGCGTGAAATAGTTATTGTGGACGCTGCGCTGTTTGCCGCGTTTCCCGTCGAGTGGATTGGGAGCTGCGCCGGCCCGCATTGCCTTCACCATTCGCCGCTGCCCCGGAATGATTACGAAAAACACGTTGGCCGCCATGATCGTTCCGATCGCGGCACCGACGTGAATGAACGCCGCCCGGCCGCCGAACGTTCGCGATAGTGCCCACGCAAGTACGGCGAAAAGTACAAACACGACTGCGCCCAATGCCGCGTTGTGTGCTCCGAGTTTTGAACGGCACAGTAGATCATAGACGATCCACGATCCGATCATGCTGGCAGCAGCGATCCCGACCGCTTGCCATCCAGTCAATGCCGCGATCGCTGGATCCAGCATCATCGACTGCGCTTTCAGCCAATACACGACGATCAGCAGCGCTGTTCCGGAAAGCCACGTGGTGTACGCCTCCCACTTGAACCAATGTAACTTCTCTGGAAGCGAGGCCGGCGCGACCGCGTATTTTTGTGGATTATAGAAGCCGCCTCCATGAACCGCCCATAATTCTCCGGCTACTCCTTTCCTGGCCGCATCAGAGTCGGCCGATGGCGGATCGAGGCTGTTATCCAACCAGATAAAATAAAACGAGGAGCCGATCCATGCGATCGCCGCGAGCACATGTAGCCAGCGCAACAGCAGGCTGAGAAATTCGACCAGATGTGGGTCCATTGTTGCGCCGGGTAGCTCGCGGGATGCCAACGCGTGCGAATCACCACCGCAAGCTCATGATGACTGGGGCTCATCTGTGAGTTGTCGGTGGCGGTCGGCCATCGTAGCGCGGGCATCTTGCCTGCATCTTCCTTTGCAGGATGCAGGCTGGAAGCCCGCGCTACTATTCACCGACAACTCGGAGATGCGCCCTGATGACTGTCGACCTGAACTCCGCGCTTGCGCGTCCACTGCGCCCCGGGGTGTAGTCGTGGAATGTATGTCTCCTTCAATCTCGCGATGCAACTGGACGCAGTTCTCACGACGGCTGCGACGACCGCGGGACTCGATGCGTCTGCGTTTTCTCCGGAGTTGCGCGTGGCAGATCCGAAGCACGGTGATTTTCAAGCCAACGGTGTGCTCGGTTACGCGAAGTCGCGTAAGGAGAATCCGCGCGCGGTCGCAGAGAAGATTGTCGCCGCTCTCCCCCCGGAAGCGGGTGAACTTTGCGAGGTCACGATCGCGGGTCCAGGATTCCTGAATTTCACTCTTAAGCCCGCGGCTCTACTCGGCTGGTTGCGGTCTCACACCAAACACGAGGCGCTCGCCGCGGGCGCGGCGGCTGCACACGCCGGTCAAACTTGGGTGGTCGATTACAGTTCTCCCAACACGGCAAAACAAATGCACGTCGGGCATTTGCGCTCAGCTGTGATTGGCGAGGCGATTTGCCGACTTCTCAGTTTCACGGGAGCCCGTGTTATTCGCGACAACCACCTTGGCGATTGGGGCACTCAATTCGGCAAATTGATTTACGGTTTCAAGCGCTGGACCGATCCCGCCGCGCTCGCGGCGGATCCAATCGAGGAATTGGAGCGCATCTACAAACTGGGACATAACGCGACTCCGGAAGGCTCGCCCGAACTCGACGAAGCACGCCGTGAATTGGTGAAACTCCAGAACGGTGATCCTGAGAGCGTCGCGCTTTGGAAAAAATTCAGCGACGTCAGCCTCGCGGCGTTTCAACAAATTTACGACCGGCTCGGAATCCGTTTCGATTACAACCTCGGCGAAAGCTTTTATAACGACAAAGTTGATCGCATCTACAGCGAGCTGACCGAAACCGGCATTGCGGAGACAAGTGACGGTGCGTTGGTCGTGTTTCACGACGAGCACCCGCGGTTTACCCGGAATTCCGAACGGCCAAATCCGTTCATGGTGCGGAAAGCAGACGGTGCCAGCGGCTACGCTTCGACCGATCTTGCAACGGCCTTGTATCGGAC
>DAITQE010000134.1:0-7876 GCA_036833235.1 Opitutus sp. | reverse complement strand
ATACACAGGAAGCCATTCGCAAGGCAACCGGCCACGCGCCCAAGTGGTTTTGGGCTCCTTATCTCGAGAAGGACGACCGGCTCGTCGCCGCCGTGCGCGCTGCTGGGCTTGAGTATTACCCACTGGAGCGGTTTCACTTTATCGATTCCAGGGATTGGGATCCGGCGACTGACGCGATTGCTGTCAGGCAACACGCCACGACAAACATCAAGGATGCAACGGTGATCCTGATGCACGAATGGCCTGAGACGACCTTCGCCGAAATGCCTGCGATCGTGGCGGACTTAAAACGCCAGGGGGCTGAGTTCGTTACTTTCAGCCAATTGGTCGAGGGAAAGTGAACTATAACGGCGATGTTTGAGGCTCTCGCATAGCCAATTGCTCGTTTCAGAGCGGACGCAGTTCCACGAACCAGACGTCGTTCTCGCGCATTTCGAAACGACGAGTGAAGACGCCGTCGGCGCCCACGTCGACTTTCTCGCTGAGGACGGGTTCGCCAGAGGAGGCTTTTTTCAATGTCTGGACTTGAGCGCGGGTGAGTTGCGACGGCGAACCAAGGTCGCGCCAGGCTGACTGCACGTCGTTGGCGCGGTAGCCGACTTTCGTGCCGACCAGGCGATACGCGCCCGGCTTGAGACCGGCGAGTCGCAGTTCGGCGTCGCCCTTTGGCTGCGCGGGCTGATCCTTTTTGTAGAACTCCTGATCGATGACCGACGGACCAGGGTGCGTGATCGTAAAATCCCAGAAGAGCGCCTGCACAGCCCCGTCGGCGTCGCGGCAGACAAAGGCGTCGGGATCGGCGCACGCGAGCTCGGTATTGCCGAGACGGTGGAGGAATTTATAGGCGAAGTAAGATGGCTTCGCGAGATCCTGGTAATTGAGCATCCCAAAGCCGCCATGGAAGGGCGTCGTGCGCGGGCCAGCTTCCTCGAAAATGTCCGTAAATGTCCAATACGACATCGACGTAGCCGCATTTCCAATATGGCGGATCTTGTCGAGGATGAAGGCGGCGCTGTGATAGCTGTCGTGGATCGGGTCGAAGGGCGTGTAGGAACTGCTCCACTCGGTGTAGTGGAGCTCGGCTTTGGCGAAGGCCGAGCGGTCGATCTTGGCGCGGACGCCCTTTACCTCGCCGGTGATGGCATTGCGGTCGGGCGAGAAGACGGTGCCAGCACTGCCGTTCTCGTCGAGGTAGCCACTCATCGTGGCGTAGGTGTGCGTGCTGACGAAATCAAGCGGCAGCTTTTGCTCGGCGCAATATGCGAGGGTCTCGTCGATCCAGCCGCTGCCGGCCGTGGCGGGACCGCCGACGCGGTAGGCGGCATCGACCGATTTCACGGCGCGCACGGTCGTCGCGTAGAGCTTGTAGTATTCGGCGCGGGCGATCGGCGCGAACTCGGCATCGGTCTTGCCTCGGGTGGTGCCGATCCAGAATCCCGTCAGGTTAGGCTCGTTCCACACCTCGAAATACCACGAGCGCACCTCGTCGACACCGTAGCGCTCGGTGATGTGCCGCGTGAACGCCGCGATGAACGCCGCCCATTTCGTGTAGTCTTTCGGAGGGGTGACATTCGCCTTATACCAGAAAATCGTCTGCGGACCGCTCGCGAGCGCGCTGGGCATGAAGCCGAGTTCGACGAACGGTTTCATCCCGATGCTTTCGAGAAAGTCGAAGAGCTCGTCGACATACTGCCAGTTGTAGATGGAGCGACCCTGCTTGTCTTCCTGGTAAACGCCCATGTCGTCGCAAAACAGACCGTGGAAACGAATATAGCGAAAACCGCACTCGGTGTGCACCCGACGCAGCTGCCGCTGCCAGTCGGCGCGCAGGCCCTCGTTGGCGCGTCCCGCACCCACACAGAAATTGTACATGCGGTTCATCGCACCACGTGGTCGCGCAAGGTCGGCATCGATCACGCGCGGGGCAGCCGTCTGCGCGGCAATCGAGACGAAGGGACACGCGAGTAACAAGAAAGCGAGAAGACGTTTGGACATAGGAATGAAACGGACCCGGCAGTGCGCGAAAGGCTCGTCGAGGCGCCCGGCAAGTCAAACCAGGCGGAGACGAAGCTCATGGTCCTCTAACCGCCCCAGACGCCACTGCATCGTTTAATGAGAACCCAAATGGGCTCCGCCTCTTTTGAAGGAATAGTTTACAACCTCCGTTCGCACCAGCTCACGAGACGCAGCGATAATCAATTCGACGCAAATCGTAGCAGTTAATGATGCGGCAGTTATGAATTTCAAGCCGGCTGGTCGGGTTGATCGGCAAGCATTCTGCTTCCGAGCCCACGAACTGCATGAAAACGCTCGCCCTTATTATCACCCTAGCCGTGCTCCCAGCGAGTTTTGGGTCGATCGAATTCAAAATTCCGAAGTCTCCACGCGTTTCCGACGAGGTGGTGCTTCATTTCATCGCGATGAAAGAAACCGGCAACAACCCACGAGCACGTGGATCTCGCGGGGAACGCACCCAATTCCAGATCATGCCCGCCACCTGGCGCCGTTATTCGCGCCTGCCTCCTTCATCGGCGGCAAGCAATCCGGCGGAATCAGAGCGTGTGGCTCGTGCCTATTTGGCCGATATCCGAACCAATCTCCGCAAGCGCGGCTTGCCAGAGACCGCCTATTTTATCGCCGCTTCGTGGAACGCGGGGCTCAATTGGACCCGAACCAGTGCACGCGTCCGCGAATACGCGGAGTGCGTAGAGAATCTCGTGGCATCAAGCGAGTTCACGAATCGATAGGCTGGATTTATACGCGAGGTACTTCGCGAAAGCTTTTTTTGGATACCGCACTGGTCTAGGTTTCTCCGAGCACCGCTTCGACTGCGCGCAACAGCTCCGTGGTGGAAAACGGTTTGGTCAGCACGCGCTTTGCGCCGAGGCTTCCGGCAATTTTAAGATAATCCGTGGAGCGCATCGCGCCGGATATGGCGATAATCTTCACGTCCGGAAAATCATGGCGCAGCTCCATGATCGTCTCCACCCCTTCCTTGTGTGGCATCACGATATCCGTGATCACGAGATCGGGACGGTTCGCGCGAAACTGCGCGATTCCTTCCCGGCCATTGTCAGCCTCCGCAACGCTGTGTCCGGCCAGCTTGAGCGTCGCCGCAATGATCGAACGGAGCGGGACCTCGTCATCGATTAACAAGACGTGTGCCATGGATACAGAGATCGTCCGTTCTCGCCGGAATCGCAAGCCGTCGTATGGCGTTGAGAGCTGCGAGCATCAGCCTCAGCTCGCGGCATCCCAACGCAACGTGCGGTCGATGGCGCGACTCCAACCAGTTCGCAACGAAACCATCTCCGTTGAATTTCGCTTTGGTTCAAAAATCTCGTCCACCGTCCACTGCCGGGCGATGTCGTCACGGCTGGACCAATACGCGACGGCGAGCCCCGCTAGATACGCGGCCCCCAGCGCCGTGGTTTCAACGCACTTCGGTCGCACCACCGGTTTGCCCAACAGGTCAGCTTGAAATTGCAGGAGCGGCTGACTGCGTGCAGCACCGCCATCCACCCTTAATTCTTTCAACGGAAGACCGCTATCGCTCTCCATGCACGTAATGAGATCCGCGCTTTGAAAGGCAATGGACTCGAGCGCCGCCCGACAAAGTTGGGCGCGATTCGTGCCGCGCGTAATGCCAAAAGCAGCACCGCGCGCGTAAGGATCCCAATGCGGCGCGCCGAGCCCCGCAAACGCCGGCACCAGAAAAAGTCCGCCAGCGTCCGGCACCGATGCAGCAAGCTCGTCGAACTCCTGGACATCACGCACCAGTTGCAACTCGTCCCGCAACCATTGCACGACCGCACCACCGATGAAAACCGAACCCTCCAACGCATAGTCGGTTCGCCCGCCAATTTTCCAGGCGACCGTGGTCAGCAGATTGTTATGCGAAGCGACCGCTGTTTCGCCCGTGTTCATGAGCGCGAAGCATCCAGTGCCATACGTGTTCTTGACCATCCCCGGAGTGAAACAGGCCTGCCCAAAAAGCGCCGCCTGTTGATCGCCCGCGATCCCCGCAATCGGCGCATTCGCGGGATAAAGATTGCGCCCCACCCGTCCGTAGATTTCGGAAGAAGATTTCACCTCGGGCAACATTCCGCGCGGCACGCCGAAGAGTGCGAGCAAGGCCTCATCCCAAGCGCCCGTGTGAATGTTGTAGAGCAGCGTACGTGAAGCGTTGCTGACATCGGTCACGTGCACCTTGCGATCGGTGAGCTGCCAGACGAGCCACGAATCGACGGTGCCGAATAATAGCTTGCCCGCTTCTGCTTTCGCGCGAGCACCGGACACGTTTTCCAAGATCCATCTGACTTTTGTGCCCGAAAAATACGGATCGAGACGCAGTCCGGTTTTTTCGCTCACCATCGACTCAACGCCGTCCTGCTTGAGTTGCGCGCAGTAATCGGCCGTGCGCCGGTCCTGCCAGACAATCGCGTTGTAAACGGGCAGTCCGATCTCCCGATCCCACACGATCGTTGTCTCGCGTTGGTTGGTGATGCCAACCGCGGCGATTTGATCGGTGGAAAGATTGGCCCGCGACACCGCCTCGGCGGCGGTCGAGTTCTGACTCGACCAAATTTCCAACGGATCATGTTCGACCCAGCCGGGCCGCGGGTAAATTTGGCTAAATTCTCTTTGCGCGACCGCGATCATCTTGCACGCACAGTCAAAAACGATGGCGCGCGAACTGGTGGTGCCTTGATCGAGCGCGAGAATATATTGGTTCTGTGGCATCTAGGGAGAAGCTCGAGTGCACGCAGCCGACCTTCTGGCCCGTGACAGCAATCTCACTCGGCGGCATTTGAGACCGCTCGGGTGCCCTGCTCTCTTTTCCTTTTCCGATCCGAAATATTCTACCTACGCCGTCTTGAACGACGGCTCGGAAATAGCAGAACGGTTTTCCTCCACCCAGCGCACGCAAAACTGAACCAATTGCGTCGCGTTGTTCAGGTTGAGCTTTCGCTTGATGTGAACTCGGTGAGTTTCGACTGTTTTGATGCTCAGGAAAAGTTTTGCGGCGATTTCGCGGGTTGGCAACCCATCGCCGATCAAGTTGACGATTTCCAATTCCCGATCGCTCAAGCTGCTCACGGGTGAATCCGCTGCTCCATCTTCCGTGCCGTCTACAAAACGATTGAGCATTTGCGTCGCGACTCGCTCGCTCACGAAGATCTGGCCGTTCCGAGCGCGACGGATCGCGTCCAACACCCGTGTGGTCACGTCCTGCTTCATGACATACGCCCGGGCACCGGCCTTCAGCACGCGGAGCGCGTATACCGATTCATCGTACATCGACACCACGACCACATCGATGCCAGGATCAAAGGCTTTGATGTTCTTGATGAGCTCGATGCCGGAATTTCCTTTAAGTGAGATATCCGCGATCACCAAATCAGGACGTAATTTGATGATGTCAGCGGTCGCGGTGGCGGCATCTGCAGCTTCTCCGCAAACCTGCATGTCGGGCTCGGCATCAATCATTGCGCGGAGGCCCATCCGCATCAGCGGATGATCGTCCACAACATAGATGCGCGATTTGGCTTCAGTTGGCTTTGGGCTGACAGGCGCGTCCGAATAGACTCGAACGACCGATTCAGACTTCGCGCTCTTGGCGGTTGTACTGGATGGAACTTTCACAATGTAGGTGGGCGGCGGCATGGACCGCTGCCGAACAGTGTAGTTCGAAAAAAAATCAAGTCTCCTGCGTGAATTTGAGAATTAGACCGATACGTGGCGCGGTAAAACCTCCTAGGTCATAGGTTCGTTCCACAGGATGCACCTAATACGCGGAATGCGGCGGATTGAAGACCTGCCGGATCGTGTCCAAGAGAATGCGCAAATCCAGCAGCAGACTCCAGCGTCGGATATAAAGCATATCGTAGCCAATGCGCTTATGGAGCAGCGAAATCTCGGAGATCTCGCCTCGGAAGCCTTTGCTTTGCGCGAGGCCGGTGATGCCTGGCTTCACAAAATGCCGCGAATAGTACGAGTTGACGACTCTGGCGAACTGCTCGTCGTGCTCGATAAGATGAGGACGCGGGCCGCTGACACTCATGTCGCCGAAGAGCACATTCAGGAATTGCGGAATCTCATCCAAACTCGATCGACGGAGAAAGCGCCCGAAGGCATAGACTCTCGAATCCTCTTTTTGCGCCTGTTTTGCGACACTCTGCATTCCGTCGTCCACGTGCATGGTACGGAATTTATAGATAAGAAACTTGCGGCGATTCAGACCCGAGCGGAACTGGCGGTGAAATACCGGGCCGGGAGATTGCCAGCGTTGCGTCAAGCTCACGATCAGCGTGAGAGGTGGCAGCACGAGAAGCATGACAGGAAGCGAAACCACGATATCAAGCATGCGTTTCAGGGCGCGATTCGCCGGATTTTCCAACGGCTCCGCACTCAAATTCACGAACGTATAGTCGCCCTCGTGTTCGATGCTGATTGGCATGCTCCCGAAATATCGGCGGCAGTTGGCGTAGAAACGCACCCGGCAGCCGGCAGCCTCGACGCAGCGCGTGATTTCATGAGCTTGTCGTGGTTCAAAGGCGTATTGCGACACCACAACCTGCGATATGTCGTATTCGATTACGATCCGGCGCAACTCCGACAACGAGCCGAGCAGCGGAAAACTAGTGCCAGCACCTGAGGGATCCTCTCCCGCCCAGCCGACGAGTTGAATTCCAAGGTACTCGCGTTCGCGTATCCATTCCGCAAGGTCTTCGAGTTCCGCCGGCGGTGCCACGATGATCGTCCGCATCGTCGCACGGTGAAAAAATCCGCGGATCAGCAGGCCAGGGTAAAAGCGATTCGCCAGGACGAGCACCAACGCCGTCAGGCCAATGTAGCCGCAGAGGAAAATGCGCGACACGCCCATATCTTTTGTGGCGAACGCGATTGTGAAAAGCACCGCGACAACCCGGATCGACTGCTGCCGCGCGATTCGTCCTGCCTCGCGCCACCCCAGCGTGCCGAGCCGGCTTTGATAGCCGCGCAGTCCATGGTAGATCCACAAAGCACTCGCGACCACCCCAAGCAAATAGATCTTGGTGCTGAACGGTTCGGCCATTTTGACCCAGCCCGTCCATTCAAGCAGCGCCGCCCATCCGAGGTAAACGGCACTAATTGTTATCACGAGCGCGCAGCCGTGCAGGCAGCGCAGTCCTTCCTGTCGGTCTTTCAGCATGCGGTGATTCCTTGATGATGGTTATTCAACGCGTCGTTCGACCACTGAACCTCTGATCGGTCTCTAACTTCACGGGTTCGATGTGCCCGTTATAGGCCTCCGCCTTAGAACCGCAGACCCCATCAGGGAGTCCCTGATTATGGATGGGGGCGTTCCTTCCTCTCGACAACCGGTCTGAACGTTGTGTTCTCGCGTGCCGTTGAGGTTTTAAATGAACGCTCTGGCACCTTGCACCAGACGCACCAGACGGTTCAGGGCGTCGCTGTTAGCAATGTATCACTGGCGGACACCGACTGGCCTTGCCGCGTCGAACCAACGTGCGGGAACGTCTGGTGACACTTGCGATCCAACGAGATTTCGGACCGGCGCTCTAAACCGACGACGATTTTTTTGCGCCGTTTTCGATCTCAGAAGCCCGGGCACCATTTCCCTGATCGTCGGTCAGTGTGCCCTGAAGCATCCGTTCTGGACGTTTCAACCCGGCTGATCCCGCAATGGAGAAGCACGGGGGCAGTGTGTCAGGAATGGCGAATCGGCGGGCGTCCAGCTCGCAGCGCCGAACTCTAATAACAAAATGAAAGCACATCACCTCGTTCTCCTGACAAGCTTTGTCGGCATCGGCTCGTCGGCCGCGTTTGGTTTTGCGGACATCGCCCGAGGCGAGTTGATGCTTTCCACCAC
>DAITQE010000133.1:0-7879 GCA_036833235.1 Opitutus sp. | reverse complement strand
CCGTTACGGCGGCCTGTCTTGCCCGCCACCACCGGGTGTCCGGCCTCGATTTCGACGAGGCGGTGTTGACGAACCTGCGTGCGGGTCGAGCGCCCTTGCAAGAACCCGGGCTGGATGCCTTGCTCGCCAGCGGCCTTGCCAGCGGCAACCTCAGCTTCTCCGCCGACCCCAGCGTGGCCGCGCACGCCGATGTGCTTTGGGTTTGCTACGATACTCCGGTCGATAACAACGATCGCTCCGACGTAGACTGGGTGCTGTCTCGCCTCGATCGCGTGCTGGCGCAACTTCGGGCTGGCGCGGTGGTGCTCGTTTCCTCCCAGTTGCCAGTCGGCACCTGTGCCCAACTGACGAGACGCCACCCTTCACTACACTTCAGTTGCTCGCCAGAGAATCTTCGGCTGGGAAAAGCAATCGACGCCTTTGAAAGCCCTGCACGGATTGTGATCGGCAGCTCGTCCGGTATAGCCCGGGAAGTCCTGGAACAGATGCTCGCGCCGCTCAACGTACCGCTGTTGTGGATGCGCCCCGAGTCTGCCGAGATGGTGAAACACGCCCTCAATTCCTTCCTCGCCCTCTCTGTCGCGTACATCAATGAAATCGCGATCCTCTCCGAAACGGTCGGCGCCGATGCGCAGGAAGTCGCCGCCGGGTTGAGGAGCGACCTCCGAATTGGGCAGCGCGCCTACCTCGGACCCGGTGGACCTTTCGCCGGCGGCACCCTCGCCCGTGATATCGTGACTCTGACAGCGCTCGGCGAGGCGCAAAACCTGCCGCTTGCGCTCATCCCCGCGATCAAGGAAAGCAACGACCGGCACCGCGGCTGGGCTTTCCGAAAGGTTCGAGCTACCCTCGCAGGCATTGCGCAACCCATCGTCGCCGTGCTTGGTCTTGCCTACACCCCCAACACCAACACGCTCCGGCGCAGCGCCTCAGTAGAACTCTGCCGGCAACTCATCGCGGTGGGCACAAGCGTGCAGGCGTTCGATCCGCTCATTCGCATCGCCGACGCCGACCACTGTGATGTTCCACTGATGCCTTCTGCCTTTGATGCACTAGGTGGGGCGCACGCCGTTGTGATTTGCACCGAATGGCCGGAGTTTCGTGAATATCCTTGGGCTGTCTTGCTTGCCGGGATGAGCCGCCCTGTGGTCGTCGACGCTAACCGACTCGTCGAAAAAGCGGTGACCCATATTCCCGGTGTGGTTTACCTCACCGTCGGACGTCCATGAAACTTCCTGGACGCAACACGATCGTCACTGGAGGGAGCCAAGGCTTCGGGCGCCACATCGTAGAAGCGTTCCTTGCCGAGGGCGCCAATGTAATCTTCTGCGCGCGCACCGCAACGGACGTCGCACAAACTCAGGCCGCCCTTAAACCCCTGCTGAAGGTCGGCCAGCAATTGATCGGAGTCACCGCTGACATTGCCGATCCCGTTAGCGTTGCCGCCCTTTTCGCCCATGCGGTCCAACTCGGGCCACTACACGTGGTGATTAACAACGCCGGCATCTACGGCCCCATCGGTCCGACTGAGGACCTCTCTCTCTCCGATTGGATGCAGGCGTGGCAGATCAACGTCACTGGCACGCTACTGGTCTGCCAGCATGCGGTACGCGCAATGAAGCCACTCCACGCCGGAAAGATCATCAACGTGTCCGGTGGCGGGGCCACCACTCCCATGCCGCGGCTTGCCGCCTACGCGGCCACAAAGGCTGCTGTCGTTCGCCTGACCGAAACATTAGCCGAAGAGTATCGCGCTGATAACATCGAAATAAACGCGGTAGCCCCTGGCCCGCTACATACGCGTCTTACTGAACAAGTGCTCGCCGCAGGTCCGGAAAGAGCCGGCGCCGAATTTTTTGCCAAGAACAAAAAATGGGCGGACGAGGGCGCCGTCGATCCCAAGCTCGGAGCGGCTCTTTGCGTTTACCTGGCAAGCGTGGAGAGCGACGGCATTACTGGCAAACTCATCAGCGCACAGTGGGATCCGTGGAAGGACCTGCAGAAATTCCGCACCGAACTGAAGAGCGACATCTACACCCTGCGCCGCATCGTGCCTGAGGACCGTGGCAAGAAGTTTCTACCCTAATGACCGCTCCGTTACAATTTGCAATCGTCGGCAGCGGCCTCATCGGGCGCAAGCGCGCCGCTGCCCTGAAGCCGGGCCAGTTGCGTTACGCATGTGATCTCGATCCGAGGCGCGCCGCCGAGCTGGCCATGTCCTACCCCGGAGTGACCGCCATAACCGATTACCGACAGGCGCTCGCAGATCCCGCTGTCAGCGCCGTAATTGTCGCCACGCAGAACCATTCGCTGGCCCGCGTTGCCCTCGATGCGGTCCGCCACGGCAAACATGTTCTCGTAGAAAAGCCAGGCGCACTCAATGCCGCGCAGTTGCGTGAGGTACATGCGGCAGCCGAACAGTCGGATGTTAGGGCACGAATCGGACACAATCATCGTTTTCACCCCGCGCTTCAGAAAGCGCGCGAACTCGTCGATTCCGGCGAGCCCGGCCCAATGATGTTTTTGCGTGGGCGCTACGGCCATGGTGGCCGTAAAGGTTACGACCGCGAGTGGCGCGCCGATCCCAAACTCTCCGGCGGTGGCGAGCTCATCGATCAAGGCGTGCATCTGATCGACCTCGCCACGTGGTTCCTCGGTGACTTCACCGCCGTGTCGGGTCACGCAGTGACTTACTTCTGGGACATGCCGGTGGACGACAACGCGTTTCTTTCGCTGCGCACGGCGGGCGGACAAACCGCGTGGCTGCAGGTGAGCTGCACCGAATGGAAAAACATGTTCTCCTTTGAGCTCTATGGCCGCGATGCCAAGATTGCGATCGACGGGCTCGGGGGCAGCTATGGACCCGAGCGCTGCACCTATTACAAGATGTTGCCGAGGATGGGCCCGCCTGAGACGACCGTTTGGGATTTCCCGGAGGGAGATAATTCCTGGGCGCTCGAACTGGCCGCGTTCGAAGACGACATCTGTTCCGGACGCACTCCGAAACCCGGCTTGAGCGAAGGCATCCGCATACTCGAAATCGTTGAGCAAATTTATTGCTCGAGCGGTTATCCTCTCGTCGAGGGCTAATTCACCTTCCGATTCCATGATCATCACGCGTTCCCCTTTGCGTATTTCCCTCGGAGGCGGCGGCACCGACCTCCCCTCCTACTACCGCGAATACGGCGGCTTCCTGGTTGCAGGGGCGATTGACAAATATGTCTATGACTACGCACTGGCGCACGGAGCCCTCGGCGGCAAACTCATTGGCGCTGGCGGCGGTGGCTTCCTGATGTTCTATGCCGCTGACAAGAAGCGCCTGCGTCATGCGATGCGCGAAAAAGGCCTGCAAGAGGTTCGCTTTCGTTTCGATTTTGAAGGCACGAAAAGTAGTCGCATAGAATTGGACCTATTCAAGTTCATCATGGACTGGGTCGAAGTTTTCAAATCCTGATGAACATGCCTGCTGCTGCAGCCCCGAACAAGTGGCCGAAGATTCTGCCGCCGCTGTCGCCGGAACAGAAGAAACGCAGCGACGAGTTCATGAGGTTGTGGCACGTCGAGTTGGCAGGTCGCCCGCGCTACAGCGCGATTGAGCGCTTCAATCACCTTTTCCCGGTCAAGCACTCTCCTGCCGATTTCAAAACCACGCTGGAAATCGGAGCGGGTTTGGGTGAGCACTTGGAATACGAGCGTCTTAGTGCGGAGCAAAAACGAAATTATTATTGCAACGAATACCGCGACAACATGGCCGTCGAGATCCGCCGGCGTCATCCGGGTGTGCAGACGGTTGTTGGGGATTGCCAGCAACGCATGGATTTTCCAGACGGATTCTTTGACCGCTATCTCGCAGTCCACGTGCTCGAACATCTGCCCGACTTGCCTGCTGCTGTACGTGAGGCTTACCGCGTTCTTAACAAGCAAACGGGCGTGTTACTCGTCGTTATTCCGACCGAAGGCAGCCTAGCCTACTCGCTTGCTCGTCGGCTATCCGCTCAGCGCCTCTGGAACCGGCGTTTCGGCGGCGGCTACGAGGAGTTTTACCGGCGCGAGCACATTAACCTTCCACACGAGATTTATGAAGAGCTGTCGCCTTACTTTGAAATCACTGCCCACTGTTTTTTCCCGCTACCTTTCCTTCCCTTCCTTTTTAATAATCTCTGCATTGGACTAGCCCTCAAACCGCGTCCCACTCCAGGAGTTCGTGATTGAAACGCAGCGACGTGAGAGGCGTCAAAAACGACCGTGGCGCCCGCGATCAATTGTGAGCAAATCGACGATGGTCTCTTCGTCCTGCTGAACCGTTTTCAGTTGAGGTCGCTCAGCCCTTACAGCCATCGTCGCTTGGATGTTAACATCATCGTCACTTGAAGTGAAGAGCCGGAACGTTTTGATTTAACTCTTATGCCCCGCTCGCGATGGTACGCCGCCGCGCTGGTCTTCACAGTCCCGCTCCTATTCGCTTTTTTTACGAATCACGTTTGGGAGGATTATTACATTACCTTCCGCGCGAGCAAGAATCTCGCGGAGGGGCACGGGCTCGTTTATCAGTTAGGGGAGCGGGTCCATTCGTTCACCTCGCCATTAGGTGTCTTATTGCCGGCTGCGCTGTCGTTCGTCACCCGTTCCGACGCTGCGACCCTCTGGTGCTTTCGCCTCCTATGCTGCGCAGCGCTCGCCGGCACCGCGCTTGTGCTTTGGCAATTGCTGGAGGCGAGAGGTGCATCCCGGCTTACCTGCTGGTTCGTCACCGTCGCGCTTCTCGCCGAAAGCAAGTTGGTAGATTTCACCATCAACGGCATGGAGACGGCGTTCATGGTCCTCTTCGGGGCCGCTTTGCTGAAGGCTATGCTGCAGGAGCCGAAGCCGCGAGCGTGGCGACTTGGTGCAATTCTCGGCGGGCTTATGTGGACGCGACCCGACGCCTTCGTCTTCGGCGCGGCGATCATCGCCTCATCGATGATTTTCACCCTCAGGTCGCGTCGGGCTTTCGGCGAGACGATTCGCCTCCTCCTGATCTCCGGCTGCTGGGCCGCACTTATTTACGGCCCGTGGGTGCTTTGGGCGTGGTGGTACTACGGTTCACCGGTACCGAACACCATCATCGCGAAGTCCGGTGGCATCCCGAACGGGCTCGGTTGGAGTTTTCTCTGGGAAGCTCCGTTCACCTACCTCAAGGGCGGTTCGAACATGGAGTGGCTCATGAACCCCTCCTACTATTTCATGGGTGGATGGTCGGACGTGATGATTCGCGTCTCCGGCGCATTGGCCGTTCTCGCAGGGTTTCTCTGGTTGGTCCCACGGCTTCCGCTCGTCGTCCGCGTCACTTCCTTCGCGCTCTTTCTTGGCAGCTATTATCTGCAGGCGATTCCTCCGGCTCCTTGGTATTTCCCATTCTGGTATGTGTTAGCCGCGGTCAGCCTCGGCGGAGCCGCCGCGTGGAGCTTGGAACGTTTGCAGGCTGGTGGGATGCCCCGGAAACTTGTGCGCACGGGTCTTCTTGTAGTCTTCGCGTTGCAAGCAGCGACGGTGCCGCTGGTGGCGCTGCAGACCAGGTATCAGCAACAAATCGTGGAAAACCGCGGACGCCGACTTATCGGCGAGTGGCTCGCCGCTCACGCGAGCCCGAATGACACCGTTTTTCTCGAACCGCTTGGTTACATCGGTTACTTCTCGCAGTGCCATATGCTGGACTTCCCGGGCCTGAGCGCGCCCCGCGTCATTGCCGCCCGGCGCAAGCTGGGTGAAACATACCGGGCAGTCATCCCCGAGCTTCATCCCACGTGGATCGTGCTTCGCGCCCGATTCTCGTCGAACATCCTCCTGCAGGGCTCCCGCATCCTGGATGGTTATGACTTGGTCCAAACGTGGGACGTTTCCCATGAGTTGGAAGCGATCAGCGTCCTTCCCGGCCGTGGGCTACTGGATTACGACTCGTCCTACGTTATTTTCCGGCGGAGAGCCGCACCATGAGGAGTGCCATCAGAGCTCAGACGACGTCCTTTACATTCGATCAAATCGAGCAAAGGGATGACGGCACACTCACAAATCGGGTGCGCGCGGAACCCGACAGCCCAACTCCCGCATGATGGACGCGATCCTCGCGTGGTTTGATCAGGATCCTGGGCGCTACTGGTGGACGGCGGTTGCCGCCCTGTCGGTCGCCTTTTTTCAACTACTGTGGCCGCTTCGCAAACCTGACTTTCAGGACCAACGGGGACCGGATTGGGCGTGGTGTGGTCTCATTTTCGTTCTCCTCGTGGTTGGCCGATGGCCGAGTTGGTTTGTCACCCGTGAATTTAATCCCGACGAAAGCCACTTTATCGCGGGTGCCCTTACTCTCAGGCACGATCCTATTTTTTGGCGATCGGTGGACGGGCTGACGGCCGGGCCACTCGACTTCTACGCCCTGTTCCCCGTCGGATGGATCGCGGGCGCCGACACCTATTTCACGGCTCGGGTAACGGCAGCGCTACTGCTTGGGGGTGCTTTGGCCGCAACCCATTTGAGCCTTTCGTTCACCTTTGGCCGGCAGATCGCTCGCGTGGCGACGTTCGGTGCCGTGTGCCTCGAGGCTCTCACTCGCCATCACGACCTGATCCATTATTCGTCGGAGCTTGTCGCCGTCTTCTTGCTCGCCATCGGATTCCTCGCGTTCAGTCGGTGGATAGAAAACCTTGGTAGCGGTTGGGCGGTCATTGGTGGCGGATGTCTCAGCATGATTCCGCTGGCCAAGCTGCAGGCCGCTCCCATCGCGGCGGGTCTGCTGCTCTATTGGGTTCTGGCGTCCGCCATCTCCGGCCTCCGACGCGGCGGCGGTCGAAGCGCGGTGCTCGTTTGCGCCGGGGCGGCGATTCCTTGGGCGTTGGTCGCGATTGCTCTGACTTGGTATCACCTCTGGGGAGACGCGGTGACGTCTTACATCCGGTTCAACGTCGTTTACACTGGCGCTTCGGCTCTTAGCCTTGCGGGCGTGTGGACCGCGGCTGCGGAGTCGGCCTCGTGGCCGGGAACGTTGTTGGGCGCCTGGCTCGGCGGGACCGCCGCGTGTCTCGTTGCTGCGGCGATACTCCCCCATCAGTGGCTGCCGGGGCAAAAGTGTTTTACTGTCAGGGCGGGTCTCGTGGTCGCCTTGGCGCTTGCAGTGATCGTCCTGCCCCACCGCCCATATCTGCATTACAGCCAGTTTGCAGTCCTGCCTCTCTCTCTGCTTTTGGGCGCCGGCCTGGGTTCCGTCTGGAACAGAATCGCGCGTCCGTCCACGCGGATTGCCGTTTTATGCGGAGCGCTGTTGGCCAGCTGCCTGCCTGCGCTCGTCGAGGCAGCAAGTGCGCCGGTGCGATTTTCCGGCTACCTCCAAGCTTATCAGCGGCTACCACAAGGCCGGATCTCGCAGGAGCTGTTGAAATTCGCCAGTCCCGGCGAGGCGCTCGCGGTATGGGGCTGGGCCAACCAATGCTATGCCGAGTCCGGTTTCCGGCAGGGAACCCGCGAGGCGAATACGACCTGCCAGATGCAGTCGAGCCCGTATCGTTCGTATTTTAGAGAGCGATACCTCGCAGACCTGGCCCGAAATCAACCGAAGCTTTTCATGGATGCGGTCGCCCAAGGAGGATTTGTCTACAGTGACCCACGCTACAGACATGAAGTTCTCTTTCCCGAACTGGGTCGCTACATCGCAGCCCACTATACGTTGAAGTCTGATCTTGGCGGTGTCCGCATCTACGTGCGGAATTCGTCCGGACCAGACACCCCAGCCGCACCGCACTCATAGTCCAATCTCCAAGGCTCACATCCGCCGCACCTCATGACGAAGCTTACCGCGCTCCGCCGGTCCCATTGGCTCATCGCCGCAACAGCGCTCATCCTCCCGCTGCTC
>DAITQE010000132.1:0-7908 GCA_036833235.1 Opitutus sp. | reverse complement strand
GTTTGATTGCTTCGTAATACGCGAGTGGATGCTCGGCTGGTTCGACTCCGGCGGGAATGGGTCGTTTCGAAAACGTCTGGAAATATTGCGTGCAGGCGTCGCGCCAGGCGCGTGCTTCCCGCTCCTGGCGGCGGAGCCGCTCCGCGACCTGTTGAAAGCGCTCGGCATCGATCGAATTCTCGAGACTCGCCCACGTTTTCTGCCAGCCGCGGACGGCGTCGACGCCGCGCTGGTAGTGAAGGCAAAGCTCATCCCACAAAATGCGATTGGACTTCATGCGATAATCCCACGGCACGTGGTGAAACCAGAGCAGGAGATTTTCCGGACAGCTCGCGAGGTCGCCAAAGTCGCGGGCGACCTCCGGGGAGTACTGCGCAACGGCGTTGGAGCCGGTTGGGCTGCGATCGAAACCGATCCCTTTCGCGTCAGCACGATTAAAATAAACCGAGTTCCAATCGGCTCGACCGGCGTCATCAACCCACGGGCCGGGACCTTGATGGTGGCCTTCCGCCATGATGTGGTGGAGGCCGAGTGGCATTGAGTAGTCCACCACGGCTTCTCGCGAGGCGATGAGCATTGCGGTGACGGGCTGGACGACCGAGCGGTCATTGGAAAACGTCATGCGGGTCCACTCCTCCGCGATCGCGGCAGACGTGAGTTGGTGATCCCAGGCGAGACGGCCGAACGAGTACCAGTTGGCCGCGGCGAGCGGATGGCCGGTCCAGTTGCGATCGGTGCCGATGTTTGAAACGCCAGCGATGACTGAAATCCCGTGATGATCGAGACTGCCGTCGACGATCCGTGCCACGGTTGAATCGGGACCGGCAGTGAACGTGTCGCTGTCGAGGCATTCCTTGTAGAGTGGGGCGAGGAAGGCCAGTTGAGTCGAACCGCCGAGATATTCCTGCGTGATCTGCAGTTCTAACGCCAACGGCGTTTTTGGCATGGTGCCGAAAAGCGGAGAGAACGGTTCGCGCGGCATGAAGTCGATGGGACCGTTCTTGATTTGAACGATGACGTTGCTGTGAAATTTTCCGTCGAGCGGCTGAAATTCGCTGTACGCTTGTTTCGCGCGATCGTCGGGGACGTTATTGTCGTACACGAACGCGCGCCACATCACGATGCCGCCGTACGGCACAATAGCGTCGGCGAGCATGTTAGCCCCATCTGCGTGATTACGACCGTAGGCTTGCGGGCCGGGTTGGCCTTCGGAGTTCGCTTTAACGAGGAAACCACCGAAGTCAGGAATCAGAGCGTAGATTTCAGCAGCCTTTTTCCCCCACCACGCTTTCACGGTGGGATCAAGCGGGTCGGCGGTGGTCAAACCGCCGATCTCGACCGGAGCGCTGAATCGAGCCGTAAGGTAAACGCGAATACCGTATGGCCGAAAGATATTGGCGAGTGCCGCCACCTTCTGCAGGTAGGCGGGCGTGAGGACGAGGGCGTCGGCATTGACGTTGGTCAAAACGGTGCCGTTGATGCCGATCGACGCGTTGGCGCGCGCGTAGTCGCGATAACGCGGAGAAAGAATGTCGGGCAGATTGTACCACTCCCAGAGAGAGAAACCCGCGTAGCCACGCTCGACCCAGCGATTGAGATTGTCCCAATGATTCAGCAGGCGACGTTGAATTTTGGGCGCGCTAACGAGGTCGAGGTGATCAAGCGATCCGTGGGTTTGCAGATGACGCAACAGCGCGAACGCGCCGTAGAGCACGCCGATGTCACGATTGCCGAGGACGACGATGCGCGAATGGCCGGCGATCGTGACGCGCCGGACGATGTAACCCTCCTCGCTGGCAACGCGGAGATCACGTTCGCTGACGAGACTCGCGAGGGCGGGCGTGCGGGTGATTGATCCGAGAATGATTGAACCGTCACGAGTTGGCTGAGTGACAACTGGAATATCGGCGCCCAGGAGACCACGGAGTCCAGTTGCGAGTTCGTCCCGCGCGGCAACGATCGTGGGGCGTGCGTCGGGCGCGACGATCTCGGTGATACCAGCTGTATAAGCGCTGCGCAGGGCGGGATCGGCGATCGCGTCGTAGCGAAGCCAGAGGCGATAGCCGTCTTCGGCGCGGGCGACGACGGCGAGGCCAAGCGCTCCAACAGCGAACAGAATGCGTCGAACGAAGGACTGCGCGGTAGGGCCCGACCTCCGGGCGGGCTGTATGGCCGCGTATGCGCGGAATGGCCCGCCCGGAGGTCGGGCCCTACCAACTGAAACGCCGGCGTAGGTGGAAAGTGGATTCATAGTCGGGTGAAGGTTGATTAATAGATTCTAAAATTCCCGCTGACCTGCAGCAGTGCCAATTGGTAAAGCAGGCCGTCGTAGTATCGCCATTGACCGGACGGAATCGGCGAATCCCAGAGACGTTGGACGAACGGCCGCGCGAGATTTGCGTCTGCAGCGAGCCCGGCCACAGCAGCCATCGCGACAAGTCCGGTCGAGACATCGGTGGAGAGCGGTTTTCCATCGAGGGTAAATTGATTGGGCACGGTCGGTGCGTGTGATTGCAGGAAGCGAAGCACGCGGTTGCTTTGTTCAACTTGCCACGGATCGGCGGCAAACCACGCGTGATCGAGCGCGACGTTGGCCAGCGTGCGCCACGCGTCGAAACGGAAGTCGCCCTTGTCGCCGCCGAAGTTTGTTCCGGCGAACGGGCGTCCATCGAAATGCGCGTACTCCGGCATCAGGCCGGTGAAAGGATGCGCGGCCTTGCGGAAAAACGCGCGGCTCTCCGAAGCAGCCGACTGCCAAAATGCGCGATCTTCCACGGATGCCGACCAGCGGGACCAAAGGGTGTAGAACGCGGGCAGGTGGTAGGAAGGATCGGTGAACTGTGCGCCTTCGCGAGTCGGCGCGAAGACGACCTGGCGTCGGTCATGATCAAAGATCGCGGTGATTTCGTCACCGTGTTTGTGCAGCATCTCGTGCAGGAGTGCCTGCGCCTCGGCGTTGTAGTTCGGCCCGGACGCCGCGCTGCCCCAGCGATGAGCGGCGAACAACAACGCGGTGGCGAACCATTCTTCGCCGTCCGACGCACTGCCGGGATCAAGCTGACGACCGTCGAAGGTGCAGTGCCAGGCGAAGTAACCGCGACGTGGACCGTCGGCGTGATACATGTAGGTCTTCGTCCATTTCCAGAGTCGGTCGAATTCTGTGCGATGATTCATCTGCACGGCGATCATCATCCCATACGACATGCCTTCGGATCTGACGTCGTTGCTGCCTACGTCGGCGATGTAGGCCAGGTCGTCACCAATCGGGTAATACACACGCTGAGTCTTATCATCGCCGTAGAACAGCTGTTGCCAGCCGGCGTCGATTTTCGCCGCGATCGCGGCGTCCGATTTTCCGAGGAGCTCAGAGAACAGGTTGCGCGGCGGAGGCGTGGCTTGAAGGGCAGAGACGACGGCGAGGGCAAACATGACGACGTGAAGCGAGCGCAACGCCGGTAGGGCCCGACCTCCGGGCGTTCGATCCCAGGGCGGCTGGGGACGGCCGCCCCTACCTGTTCCCGGTGGGCGCATCATAGATCCGGAAATTCCCGCTGCATTCGAGAAGCGCGAGCATCGTCAGCAGTCCGTCGTAATAACGGTGCCGGCCTTCAGGCATTTTCATTTCCCAGAGTTGCTGCACGAACGGCCGACCGATCGCTGGATCGGCCACAAGCGCCGCTGTTGCGGCCATCGCGAGCAGACCGGGCGTGTTTAGATCGGTTGTAACCGGTGTGCCGTCGATCTTGAAACGATCAGGAAGGTTCGGGCCGAACGACGCGAGAAACGTGAGCACCCGATTGCTCTGTTCAACTTGCCACGGGTCGGCGTGCCACCATGCGTAATCCAGCGCGGGGTTGGAGAGCGTGCGCCAGGCGTCGAAACGGAAATCTTCGTGCGCGCCCCAACGTCCGGTGTATGGCGTGCCGTCAAAATTGGAGAAGTCCGGCATCAGCCCGGTTTTCGGATGTGCGGCTTGCTTGAAAAGCCGACGGCTAATCTTCGCGGCTTCGGCGAGAAACGCCTGATCTTCGGGTGCCGCCGCCCAACGCGCCCATAATTCGTAGTAAGCAGGAAGGTGATACGACGGGTCTGTAAATCGAGCGCCGGGACCTTGCGGGACGAAGTTGATCTGTTTTTCCACGCGATCGAACATACTGGTGATCGGGCCGCGTTCGGGATCCTCGTTCTTGTGCAGCATGGTGCGCAGGAGCGACTGCGCTTCGGCGCCGTAGTTGAAAATTTCCTCGCCGTCGCCCCAGCGGTGCGACGCGAAGAACAGCGCCATGACGAACCACTCCTCACCGTCTGGCGCCGGACCTGCGCTGAGCCGGCGTCCATCGAAGCCGGTGTGCCAGGCGAAGTAGCCGCGCAGCGGGCCGCCGTCGTAGTACATGTAATGCTTCGCCCATTTCCAGATCTGGTTGAACTCCTTTTGATGGTTCAACTGCACCGAAATCATCATCGCGTAGGAGAGACCCTCGGTGCGGACATCGTTGTTATTGATGTCGGGAACGTACGCCATGTCTCCAGCAACGGGGTAGAAGAGCCGCTGCGTATTTTCGTCCCCGTAGAATAGCTGCTGCCAACCTCCTTCGACCTTGGCTTGGATTTCCGCGTCGGATTTTCCGAGGTATTCGCGAAAGAGATTCCGATACTGACCGGTGGCGGGCGCGCCGGTTGGAGTGGATGGTGCGGCCGCGAAAGCCGCGCCGCCACCCAGACCCAAAGCAAGGAAAACGAAGGGCGGGAATTTTTTCACGACGGACTTGGACGCGCGGCGCGCGTGCGAAGTTGCGGCGCGCTTACACGCTCGCGAATTTTTTTCTACGTTCTTCGAGCTCGTTCTGGATCTGCAGATTGAGCGCCTTGCTGATCGGATAAACAATCAGGCAGACGAGTCCGATCAGCTCCGGAATGGCCGGATAAACGGACGCGCCGAGCCGGATGCCGAGGAGCGCATGTTCGGTCTGGGCGACGTTGGGCACGTAGCCGTAGGCGCCGACGATCCAGCCGGCGAGTGCGCCGCCGAGTCCGAGTCCGGCTTTCAGCGCGAAGAGGATGCCGGCGTACATAAAGCCGGTCGCGCGGCGGGACGTCTGCCACTCGGAATAATCAGCAACATCGGCGATCATGACCCACAGGAGCGGGACAGTCGGACCCCAGCCGATGCCCCAGATGATGCTGAGCCAGAACAGGGCGTTCATGTTCGTGGGCGGCACGAAGAACACCGCGATCGTGGCGCCGATAGTGACGAGGAAGCCGGTGATGAAGACAGCCTTTTTGCCAAAGTAGTCGGCCAGCGGCTTTGAGAACAGAATGCAGACGATCTGGACGACCGAGCCCAGGACTTGAAAGAAGCTGAATGCGACCGCGGGCGCGTTGGAGGCGTCGGGTTTCACAAGGAGGCCTAACCAGTCGAGAAACGTGGCGAAGCCGGTGGTGGCGCCGGCATGGGCGGCGAGCCCGATGTTGCCGACAAACTCGCGCATCGCGGACGGATCGAGGTAGTAGGTGAAGAAGTAATTCATCGAGCTGCCGCGGATGACGAGCATGGTGAAGCTCATGAGCACGAGGATGAACATCGCGAGCCACGGCTTGCAGTTGATGACATTCTTGACGTCCTCCTTGATGGAGGGTTTCTGCTCGGGCGGCGGCACGACTCGCTCACGGGTGGTGAAAAAGACCACGAGACCGCAGACCACGATGCCGACGCCGAAGATGGCCATGGTCATAGCCCAACCCTTGGCGCTGTCGCCGTGGCCGAATTTTTCCACGAGCGGGAGTGCGAGCGCCTGGATGATGAACTGGCCAATCAGCGCAGCGACGAAACGGTAGCGGGCAATATTGGCGCGCTCGCTGATGTCGGGGGTCATCACGCCCATCAGCGCGGAATAGGGTGTGTTGTTCGCCGAATAGAACATCATCACCAGCACGTAAGTAACGTAGGCGTAGATCAGCTTGCCGGTCATGCCGACGTTCGGGGTGACGTAGACGAGCCAGAAAACGACGCCGAACGGGAGCGCGGTCCAAAGGATCCACGGGCGGAACTTACCCCAGCGCGTGTTCGTGCGGTCCGAGAGCGCGCCGACCACCGGATCGATAAACGCGTCGGCCAGACGAAGGACGAGAAACATCCAACCGACGGTGGCTGCCGAGAGTCCCACCGTGTCCGTGTAAAAACGGTTTTGGTAAAGGATCATCGACTGGAAAAAGAAATTAGTCCCGACGTCGCCGAGGCTATAGCCGATTTTTTCGCGGACGGAGAGTTTCATGGATTTGCAGGGTGGGGTTGGAGCGGAAACTAATTTTGAAAACTACTCGGAAAGCCAGAGAAACGCCGTGACGCCGCGCGGGTAGTATCGACTTCCGCAGGACACGCCGGTGTCGCTGCGAATCTGATCGCACATCGCGTCGCGGCCGCAGCCGGGCTGGCGCTGCCAGTCGGCGTGGACGCGATCACCCGCGCGAGCAGCAGCGTTCATTGCACTCGGGAATAGCCGGCGAATGACGTGCTGGGCGAGAGCGATCTTGCTGAACCACGTGTTGGTGCTCGTGCTGCTCATTTTCCAGCCGCCGCTTTGCGCATCCAAACAGATGCCGGGTTGCAGCGCTTGCGAAATGTGCTGACCAAGCTGTGCGAAGAGTGCCGCGAACCTGCCGGCGGGGTCAACCGCCTCGGTGTAGCCAAGGAAAAGGGGATAAACAAAACCTTCCACCGCGGGTAGAATCCGAGAGCGGTTACCCTGCTCGAACACGGCCGGGAAAAAGCCGGTGTCGGTCTCGAATTTTCCGGTGAGCGTCTTCGCCACGAGGTCGGCCGTCGCGCGCGCATCTTCGGACGATTTCTTCAGTCCGAGATCCGCAAAGGCTTTTTCGAGCAGCACCCAGGCAGCGAGGGTTTTTACCGCGAGGTAGAGATTGTTGCGCGCCTGGCCGAGGCTCACGTCGAGACTGTCGTAGGTTGTGATTTCCGCGCCATCAGTGCCGCAGCGGTTCGAATCGTGTTTGAGAATGCCGTCACGAAGTTTTGGATTCGGGTCGTCGCGGCGATGCAGGCTTTCGGCGCAGGCGAGGAGGATTTTCTTTTGCGAGCGCAACCACGCGGAGTCGCCAGTATGTTCGGCGTAGGTCACGGCACACAGGACCCAGTTGAGCAGCTGCTCCATCGTCATGTGACTGAAGCAGCCGTGAAGATGGTCGCATTCGTAGCTGGAATGGCCCGGCGGCGTGAAGTGATTCATCACCCCCATGTCGTGGGTGAACGATAGTCCGAGCTGGTCGCGGTACGAGTAGCGGCGGACGAAAAGATCGAGCGCGTTGCGAACGCTCCACGGATGCCACGCGAGTTCGAAGAAGAGGTGGTCAACCGTCAGGTCGAACGTGTTGACCATGCGATATTCGCCCTCGTTCACGACCCATAATGGCTCGTCATTGCGCCAGATCAGTTGGGTGCTGCCGAGGTAACTATGCGTGGCCTGCGCCACGAGAAAACGCTGGTCCTCATCGAGACGGCTGCGCGCGAGTTCGCGATCCCGCTCTGCGGACAGCGCGGCGTACTGCGAAAAATTCTCCAGGCCGTGCGCCAGGACATCCTCGAGATCTCGAAATACCCGGGTGTAGGCGTACGCTGCTGGAAGGCCGGTCGTGATGGTGCCTGCGGCGAAAAATCCGAGCACGAGCGGGAAGCGCTTCTTTTGTTTTGCCGGCACCGTGAAGACGAACGCCGTCTCGGCGGCAATCACGTGCAGATTTCTATAATCGTGAAACTTCGGATCGAAAATATCGAAGGCCTGGCGCAGCTCCACCCCGCGGGTGGGTTTGGTCGCATAGCCGTAGTCGGTCCCACCGGCGAAGCCCACCAGCGAGGAATTCGTATCGCCGAGCGGACGGAGCGGACGAGCGGGATCA
>DAITQE010000131.1:0-7985 GCA_036833235.1 Opitutus sp. | reverse complement strand
GTGTGCTACCTAGCGCCTCGACCAATACGATGAGGACGAATGCCTGCCCAGCGGACTCGAGCGCGACGACTTTCTGGTAAAACGAAGCAGCGTCAGTGTGCGGGAGATCGGACATGTTTCACAGCCTGAGAGAGCGGTTGATGTCTCGCAAGCGATGAGGGCTGTCGTTCTGCGAACGTTGCGCGGCGAGCGCGCACCCACGCCCCGGCTCGGCGACGAAATTCACTGTGCTAAGATGCGGTTTTGAAATGCCTGCGCGCGCATTACAGCGATCTGATCCAGACGTCTCGAAACTCGAAAGGCGTGCCTTCGAATTGGAACCCCACGTGCCCTGCCGCGGGCGTGCATTTTGTGATACGATTTTGGAGCGTGCCGTTAATCATCACTCGGACGGTATCGCCATGGCAAACTATGTCGCAGCTGTTCCATTCGCCCACAGGCCTCTCGCTGTCGGTGCCGCTGAAGTTCAGTACCGGTGTTTTGGCATCAGCTGCGCTCGACAAAGGTTCGGAGAATTTTGCCTTGGCCATCGGCAGGATATCACCCGCGCGAGTATGCTTGAGCTGAATTTGAAAGCAGACTGGCCAGGTATTGCGGTCCACGGGACCGGTGGAAATGTGCACGAGCACGCCGCCGTTTCCTGGCTTGTCGGTCCAGCGCCATTCGGCATGGAGCTGATAATTTGAATACGTGGCGGTCGTCTGGAGATAGCCGATCGGTTTACCAGCGGCGGATACAATGCCGCCCGGTTGCACGGTAACGCCCGAGCTGAGAGGCGTTTTCTGCGGATTAACAAATTCCCAGCCGCTCAATTTGTCGTCTCGGATCAATTTCGTGGCACGATTGGGAACGTGCCAGAGGGGAGACGGCACATGTTCCTGGGCCATGATCGCGCTGATCTGTTTTGTGATTTCTGGATGGTCCGCGGCGACGTTCCGTTGCTCAGCGACATCGGTTGCCAGGTCAAACAGCTCAATCGGTCCGCTAAGCATGGGAATGCGAACACCCTTCCAGTTGCCGAGGCGCACGGCCTGAGATGACTCACCTTCATAGAATTCCCAGTACAGATGGTCGTGCGACTTTTGAAGATTCGTCTTTCCGAGCAGCGTTGGCAGAAAACTCACGCTGTCCAAATTCGGTGGTGCCACGACTCCGGAAAGTTCGGCGGCGGTGCTGATGAAATCTCCAAAATACGCGATGTGGTCTGAGACGGTGCCGGGTGAAATGTGACCGGGCCAACGTACGATCAAAGGAACCCGGATGCCGCCTTCATACACGTCGCGCTTTATGCCGCGAAAAGGACCGCTCGAGTGAAAGAAATCAGGATCGTGACCGCCTTCGCGATGCGGGCCATTGTCGGACGTGAAGAACACGACGGTATTCTCATCGAGAGTCAGGGCTTTGAGTTTTTCCGCGATGCGGCCCACATCGCGATCGAGCCGTGCGACGATCGCGGCATACCGCTTTTCAGGTTCAGGCCAGTTTTCGTTCGCGAACGCCCCAAGATCCGGCACCTCCATGCCCTTTGCTCCCGCCTCGTCGTTGGCGTGCGGCAACGTTGACGCGAGATAAAGGAAGAAGGGGGCGCTGCGATGTTTTTCGAGAAACACCAAGGCGTCCTCGGTCATAAGATCGGGACTGTAGTCGATGCGTTGGGTGGCGACTCCTTGTCCGTAACGACCTTCGTTCGGCACTATGTTGCGCAGGAGAACGTGCGATTCGTTGCGTACCAGGAAGGTTGGATACGAGTTATGGGCGTGAGTCTGGTCGACATAGCCGAAAAAATAGTCGAAGCCTTTCTTGTTGGGAGTTCCATCGGAGCCTTCGGATCCGAGTCCCCACTTTCCAATCAGGCCGGTGAAATACCCTGCTTTTTTGAGCACCTGTCCCACTGTGACGTCGGACGGCCGGAGACTGAATTTAGCGTTGCCCCGAATCTGGGCATGGCCCGTGTGTTCGCCGGTCATCAGGACATTGCGAGAAGGGGCGCAGACGGGGGCGCCCGCGTAGAATTGGGTGAAACGCATTCCCTCCTGCGCGAGACGGTCGAGATTGGGCGTCGGGATTCGCTTCTGCCCGTAAACTCCGACATCACCATAGCCCAGATCATCAGCCATGATGAAAATGATATTCGGCGGCCGCGCAGTGATCGGTGCCGCAGCTTGAGCCGGTCCTGCGCGCAACAGTGCGGCAGCGACCAATACGCCAGACATCACGCGAAGGAGAGAAGAGCACATGGATTTTGGGGTTCTTAGGAGGCCGGAGCGGAATCAGCGAAGCCGCGGAGAAAGGAACAAGGAGCTCAGGTAGCTCAAACAAACGAATTCTTCAATGTTCGCTGCCAAAACGCTGACGACGACTCCCTGAAAATCAATGGTATCCAGCCGGCAAACGCGATTTTGACATCAAGTGACCGACGCGCGTGCCGAAGCCCAAACGTGCTTTTGTCGTTCCCTTTTTTTAAAGCTGCTCCGACGCCCGAGATGCTCGTGAGGCGGCTGGATGATTTGCCGCCGGCACCGAAAGTTTTGCATTCGCTCCAGCGGCTGATCGCTGCGCCGAATAGTAGCATTGAAAAAATCGCCGAGGTGGTACGGCTTGAACCGGGTCTTTCCGCGCGAGTGGTACGAATGGCAAACAGCGCGCACTTTGGACGCGGCGCGCAGGTTGATAGTATCATGGAATCGATTCAGCGCGTCGGAATGCTCGGCGTACATGAACTGGTGGCCTTCGCGATTGCATCGCAACTGGTCGGGCAGCCGCTGGCATCGTACAAATTGGACGCCCAGTCACTTTGGTTTCGCGCGGTGGCGTGCGCGATCGCTGCGGCAAGCCTCGCTGAAAATAGTGACGTTGACCGGACGGACGCGTACACTGCGGGATTGATGCACGGCTTGGGGCTGCTGGTGATTGATCGATACGCCGGTAAGGAACGCAGCCGCCGAATTTTCGCGTCGGTTGGTTACCCTCACGACTACGCCCCCTCCGAACGCGCGTGGTTGACGTTTTCGCACGCCGAGGCGGGTGCAGCGTTGTTGGAATTATGGGGCTTTTCGCCCGCGGTGACTGCAGCAGTGCGCTACCAACTCTCGCCTGAAGATGCGCCACCGGAGCATCGGCAGCTCTGCATGATTATTGCGACGGCAAGATGGGCTCGGTCGTTGTTTTGCGTGCCGGAGGAAACGATTCCAGACTTGCCGTCGCCGGTCTGGATGGAGGAAGCCGGAGTCGAGATCGGCGATTTCGGGTGGTGGTTATCGCAGGTGCGTATCCGTTATACGATTGCATGTGATGAACTCCGCCTGACGTGACGAACGCGGCCTAGTTTTGGATTTCACGTTATTTTTAAGCATTGGCAGTGAATCCTTCAAGCAGCGCGCCGATAGAATGGGGTTACTAAACCCCCTTACTCCATGAATGCTATTCTTAGGGTTGGATTGATTTTTGTCTGCGTTGGAGCATGCCTCACCAAGGCGGAAGAAAAAGTTGTGCGAGTAAACGCACCGCGCGAGCTCCGGCTTGCCATCGTTGATTCAGCTAAGCCGTCAGTCGCTCGTGAGCAGGTGTATGCCGCCTTCGGTCAAACATTGAGCGCAGCGCTCAGCGCCAAATGTGGCGAGCACGTTGGCGTGCGGGTGAAACGGGCCGACGCGGATAACGCTGCGTTTAGTCTTGGCACAGGTGTTTACGACGCCGTCCTAGTGCTTGGGCACTCCTTGCCACGCCCATTGATCATTAGCGATCTTACACGACTGAGCGCCACGCTTGGGGCAGGCAAAAAAGAGACCAAGATGTTTTTAATTTTCAGCAAAGGCGACGCAGGTCTTGCGGATCTTTTGACCTCAACGTTTTCGGTCGCGCTTACGGCTGACAAGTTCCTCAACGCGTTTGACGGTCCGGAACCGAAAATCGACGGCGGCTCGAAGCTGGCGGCTGCGGACTGATAGAATTGAATGGGGTTGGAGAGGCCCCGAATACGCACCCGCGATCATCACCGATGTGATGGATCTGCTGGTACTTCGGTTGCCGTCACGTCGATTGCGCCATCTGCATTCATCCGCTGGGTTGGCGTCCGTGTTGTTACGCGCGGCTGAACTGTGGATGTAGGCGGTCGCCGTAGAAAATGGCGGGTGATCAATACCGCGAGGGCCGTCACTGCAACGACTGCCGCGGCGAAGACGCCGGCGATAAGTGCAATTGCCGCGATGATCCCTGCGAAAAGCAATTTCGCGAAACGCATACCTTCAAGACTCCACAAGGATCGAAAAGTTGCACGACCGCCAATCCATATCTTGGCTTAGTGGGACGTTAAGCAAAGAGTTCGGCGAGGCCGCTTCTGAAGGCATCCGGCAGCACGTTGTAATGATTGCGCTCGGGAAACCGTTTTGAAACCACCTCCAGTTTCTCAAACGGCTTTTCCGCAAGAGCGTTCTCGAGCAAAGTAAGGTCTCCGGTCATCGAATCGGAATCGCTCGCACCAACGCTGAGGAAAAGCTTCGCGGACAACGTGGTTTGTTGGGCTCGAAGTGCTCGCGCTTGTGCAAGAATGGCGCGATCCGCCCACCAGATTGAGGGAGCACTTGCGAGGTAACGGCTGAAAAACGGCTTTGGCTGAAAAAGCGCGTGAAGCACCAGCAACGAGCCTAACGAATGGCCGGCGATCCCACTTGAATGAGCGTCAACCGGATAGCGCCGTGAAAGTTCGGGCGAAAGGGTCTTGGTCAGAAACTCGAGAAAGTTGTCGGCGCCTCCGCTAGACGGTTCGTCTCCATGTGCGACCGGCGTGTAGTCTCGCCCGCGACGATTGGCGGAGTGGCTGTAGCTCGCACCGTAGCCTACGCCGACGAGCAGGAGTGGTCGGACGGCGTTTTCCGCGCGAAGTTTTCGGTACTCTGCCACTCCCGTGTCGAATTGGTCATCGCCGTCCATGAACAGGACGACCGGTCGTGGCGTGGGGGCTTCAAGCGAATCGGTCTGCTCAACCTGAATTACGTAATCGGTGCCAGTTTCGCGGGAGCGCAGCGTGAACGTGGGCTTCATTTCCGAGTTTCTGACGCGAGGCGCGGATTCTCGGGCTCTCAGCGCTGGAGTCTTAGCTCTTGGCCATTCTTACAGCTCAGATCAGATGAGGCCGAGCTTCATTTTGCCTTCTTCGGAGATCATCTGCTGATTCCACGACGGTTCCCACGTAATCCGCACGTCGGCATCGGCGACTCCGGGGACGAGCAGAATTTTTCCTTTGGCATCTTCAGCAATGGCTGGGCCCATCCCGCAACCGGGCGCCGTCAGGGTCATTGCAACGTTCACCTTGTAGGAAGGTGGTGTTCCCGGGAGTTGCTCGATGTCCATCGAATAAACCAGGCCGAGATCGACGATGTTTACCGGAATCTCGGGATCGAACACCTTGCGGAGCTGGCCCCAAATCGCCTCGGGATCAGGTGCTCCATCGGTGAGCGTTGCCGCCTGTACCGCATTATCCACTACGGCTTCGCCGAGAGCGTCACCATCTTTGCCGTCGATGCGGAACAGCCCCGTGTCAGTTTGCACGGTGTAGCTGCCACCGAGGGTCTGGTGAATCATCACATGCGTGCCGGTCGGCAGCAGAGAGCGATCACCAGACGGAATTTGGGTGGCGAGAACCTCGCGGCAGAGCGTACGATCTTTGGTGAGAGCCATGGTGGGAAACGTCGGAACGGTTACACAGAGGACAGAGAGGAAAAGTACGGAGAGCGCAGAGGAAAAGCCGCACTGCTTTGCTCAGTGATTTCTGTGCAGCCGCGGTGAACTCTGTGTAACGGGTTCTTCACTTCTTGAATTTCGTTTTGATCAGTTCTCGAAGTGCAGCGCGCAGCGGCTCATTTGCAAGTCGGGCAAGCGCTTCTTCGAAGAAGCCAAACGTCAACAGTTCATCCGCTGCGGCCTTGTCGATGCCGCGGGACTGCAAATAAAATTCCTGCTCGGGGTCAATGCGCGACGACGTGGCTCCATGAGTGCAACGCACGTCATTCGCCTGAATTTCCAATCCCGGCAGTGAATTGGCCTCGGCATCGTCGCTGAGCATCAGATTGCGATTGCTCTGATAAGCATCGGTCTTCTGAGCGTCAGGATCGACGACGATGAGACCCGAGAAAATCGTGCGCGCCTTGTCGCGCAGCGCATTCTTGTAGAGCAGATCTGATTTTGTGTTCGGCGCCTGATGGATTTGCAACGTGCGCTGGTCGAACTCCTGCGAGCCCTCGGCAACTGTCAAAGCGAGCATTTCGGAAAACGCACCGGGAGCCTGTAGCTGCGACAGCGATTCATGGCGGGCCTGGCGCCCGCCCAGATGAACATTCAGGGACTGCACGCGCGCATCGCGACGGACGACTGTCGAATTCAGCTGAAGCGACAGCGTATCGCGCGACCAATTTTGAGCCGCAACGTAGGTGAGCTGAGCGCCGTGGGCCGCATAGAGATCGTTCGCGCCGAGTGCGAAATGGGCTTCGGCGTCAACCGACACGAAATAGTCCACGATGGTCGCTTTCGAATTTTCCTCCGCGATGACCAACGTGTGCGGGAAAATTGCGGCACCGGCACCGGCAGCGGCGTGGGTGAAGATAATAGGCTCAGAGAGCTCGACGCCGCGCGGAATGTAAACGAACGCACCGGCCCCCACAAACGCGGTGTGGAGCGCCGCAAATTTTTCGGAGCCGAGTTTCTGCGGTTGCGCCATGAAATGCGCCTTGAGCAACTCCGGATGTTTCACTGCTGCTTCAGTCAGCGTCGTGATGATCACACCCTTGGCAGCGAGATCGGCGGACAGCACCGTCGATGACACGACAGTGTTGTTGAGAAACGCCAAGGCCGCCGGTCCGAACGGCGAAGCGATGGCTGATGTATTCGCCTCTGTGGGGTTTGGTTTGAAACCGTCGATGGTGAAACCAGCGATGTTGCTGAAGCGCCAAGCTTCATCGCCGCGCTTTGGAAGCGGAAGAGCGGCGAACTGGTCGTAACCGGCGCGTTTGCGATGGAGCCACCACGCCGTGGTCGTGGGCTGCGTGGCGAGGTGCGCGGCGAAGGCCTCGGCGGTGAAAGAGCCGGTGATCGACTGAGTCGGATTGGTGAGAGTGGGTGCGGACATATTTTCGATTTTTGAATTTCGAATTTTGATTTTCGATTAGGGAGTGCGATTTCCGACGAATCGAAAATCGAGAATCCAAAATCGAAAATCGACGCGGCGTTAGCCGACGGAGCCTTCCATTTCGAGGTCGATCAGTCGCTTTAGCTCCACCGAATATTCCATCGGGAACTGGCGGGCCAGATCGTTGATAAAACCATTGACTGCGAGACTCATTGCCTGGCCTTCGGTCAAGCCACGCTGCTGCATGTAGAAGATCATTTCTTCGTTCACCTTCGACACGCTGGCCTCGTGCTGTGTCGCGTTGCGATCACCGCGTACGGTGATGGCCGGATACGTGTCGGTGCGGCTGTTGGTATTGATCAACAGTGCGTCGCACTCGGTGTTGTTTTTGCAGCCCTTGAGGTGCTTGGGGATGTGAACCTGCCCGCGGTAGGTCGAGCGGCCCTGGCCGACGCTGATCGACTTCGACACGACGTTGGAGGTCGTGTCGTCCGCGGCGTGGATCATTTTCGCGCCTGTGTCCTGATGCTGGCCATCATTCGCCAGTGCGATTGAGATAACCTCACCGCGCGCGCGCTTACCTTTCAGCACCACGCCGGGATACTTCATCGTGAGCCGGCTGCCGATGTTGCAGTCGATCCACTTGATCTCGGCGTCTTCGTGCGCGACGCCGCGCTTCGTGACGAGATTGAAGACGTTGGCCGCCCAATTCTGAACCGTGATGTATTGGATTTTGGCGCCCTTAAGCGCGACGAGTTCGACCACTGCGCTATGGAGCGTGGACGTCGAGAATTTCGGCGCGGTGCAGCCTTCCATGTAAACGACCTCGCTGCCTTCATCCGCGATGATGAGCGTGCGCTCGAAT